>NZ_JBSFPX010000075.1:0-31423 GCF_053588415.1 Mycobacterium sp. NPDC003449 | reverse complement strand
GGCGACCTCACCGCGGCGGTGCTGGTCAACGTCACCCCGATCGGGATGTCGGGTGGCCCCGACGAACATGGCCGTAGGTGCGGGCCGCCCCCGGGTCGGCCACCAGCGAGTTGACCGCGTCGGCCAGGCTGGTCTCGAAGGACTCGGGGTCGCCGGCGTCGTAGTGCACCAGCAGTCCGGTGCGGTGGTCGGCGACCACCTCGGGGATGCCGCCGACGTCGGAGGCCACCACCGCCGTCGCGCACGCCATCGCCTCCAGATTGACGATACCCAGCGGCTCGTACACCGACGGGCACACGAAAACTGTTGCTGCGGAAAGAATTTCGCGAATCTTGGGAATCGGCAGCATCTCCCGCACCCAGAACACCCCGGTCCTGGCGCTGGCCAGCTCGCCCACCGCCGTGGACACCTCCGCGGCGATCTCGGGGGTGTCGGGTGCTCCCGCGCACAGCACCAACTGCACGTCGGGACTGAACCGATGGGCGGCCGCCACCAGGTGCGCCACCCCTTTCTGCCGGGTGATCCGCCCGACGAACGCCACGATCGGGCGGTTCGGATCGACCCCCAGCTCGGCCAGCACCGACTCACCCTCGACCGGGGGCCCGGGGTACCAGACCGTGGTGTCGATACCGTTTCGCACCACGTGCACCCGGCCGGGATCGAGTGCCGGATAGGTGCGCAGCACATCGGCGCGCATGCCCGCACTCACCGCGATCACGGCGTCGGCGGCTTCGATCGCGGTCCGTTCCACCCATGAGGACACCCGGTAGCCGCCGCCGAGTTGCTCGGCCTTCCATGGGCGCAACGGCTCGAGCGAATGCGCGGTCAGCACGTGCGGAATCCCGTACAGCAGCCCGGTGAGGTGGCCCGCCATCCCCGCGTACCAGGTGTGGGAGTGCACGACGGTGGCCTGCGCGGCGGTGTTGACCATGCTCAGGTCGGCCGACAGCGTCGACAGCGCCGGGTTGGCACCCCGCAACGCCGGATCGGGCTGCGCCACCACGGCCCCGTCCCGTGGTGCCCCCATGCAGTGGACGTCGACCTCACACAGGTGGCGTAGCTGGGCGACGAGTTCGGTCACGTGCACCCCGGCACCGCCGTACACCTCGGGTGGATACTCCCGAGTCATCATGGCCACCCGCATAACTGGCACGGTAGTAGTCGCCGGGCCCGGCCGCACGATTGTGGACAACGTTCGCGGAGTTGTTTTCCGCGTTGCCAATCCGGACCGCCGACCAGACCTCCTCACCGGCGACCAATCGTGTCAATGGCTGGCCGCGGTGCTGGCAGGCGGATAGGTTGGCACCCATGAGGGAGTTGCCACATGTGCTGGGCATAGTTCTGGCCGGGGGAGAGGGCAAGCGGCTGTATCCGTTGACGGCGGATCGGGCGAAACCGGCGGTTCCCTTCGGCGGCGCGTACCGGCTGATCGATTTCGTGCTGTCCAATCTGGTCAACGCCCGGTACCTACGGATCTGTGTTCTCACGCAATACAAGTCGCATTCACTTGACCGCCACATCAGTCAGAACTGGCGCCTTTCCGGCTTGGCGGGCGAGTACATCACCCCGGTTCCGGCCCAGCAGCGGCTCGGGCCACGGTGGTACACCGGATCCGCGGACGCCATCTACCAGTCGCTGAACCTGATCTACGACGAGGATCCCGACTACATCATCATCTTCGGGGCCGACCACGTGTACCGCATGGACCCCGAGCAGATGCTGCAGTTCCACATCGAGAGCGGGGCGGGGGCCACCGTTGCGGGTATCCGGGTGCCGCGCGCGGAGGCCACCGCGTTCGGCTGCATCGACGCCGACGATTCGGGGCGCATCCGCGAGTTCGTGGAAAAACCGGCCGATCCGCCCGGCACCCCCGACGACCCCGAGCAGACCTTCGTGTCGATGGGCAACTACATCTTCACCACCAAGGTGCTCATCGATGCGATCCGCGCCGACGCCGACGACGACGACTCCGATCACGATATGGGCGGCGACATCATTCCGCGGCTGGTCTCCGATGGGATGGCGGCGGTGTACGACTTCAACAACAACGAGGTGCCCGGCGCCACCGAACGCGATCACGGCTACTGGCGCGATGTCGGGACCCTCGATGCGTTCTACGACGCGCACATGGACCTGGTGTCGGTGCATCCGGTGTTCAACCTGTACAACAAGCGCTGGCCGATCCGGGGCGAGTCGGAGAACCTGGCGCCGGCCAAGTTCGTCAACGGCGGATCCGCCCAGGAGTCGGTCGTGGGGGCGGGCAGCATCATCTCGGCGGCCTCGGTGCGCAATTCGGTGCTCTCCTCCAACGTGGTGATCGACGACGGCGCGATCGTGGAGGGCAGCGTGGTGATGCCGGGGGTGCGGGTCGGCCGCGGTGCGGTGGTCCGGCACGCGATCCTGGACAAGAACGTCGTCGTCGGCCCCGGTGAGATGGTCGGCGTCGATCTGGACAAGGACCGGGAGCGCTTCGCACTCAGTGCGGGTGGCGTGGTCGCGGTGGGCAAGGGCGTCTGGATCTGAGCACGCCGGGGCGAGCGAAGCGACGGGAAATCAGGCCGGGGCGCGTCTCCGCGCTCATTCCCACGGGTCGACCGGCACCGGCGGCGCCGGCACCCTGGCACGGGCACGTCGGCGCCATCGGCGCCACAGCCGAAACACCCCCAACGCCAGCGCCACGAGGACCACAACCGGCAGCAGGATCGCCACGAACACCAGTCCGATGCTCGTGACGTCCTCGACCGTCGACAGCACCGGGGCGGCGACCCCGGCGGACGCGACGTTCGCCGCGGGCCGCACCGCCGTCTTCGTCAGCGACACCACCAGGGCCGTGACCACCCCGATGGCCACCGGAATCCATTGACCGGATTGGGCGAACGCCCCGGGATCGGTGACCGCGGCGGTCTGTGAAGCTGTGCCGGAACCGAATACGATGCCGCCCGCGGTGGGCCGTACGAACGTCTGGATGGTGTCGTTGACGGTGTCGAGTGCCGGGATCTTGTCGGCGACCACCTCGACGACCAGCAGCACCCCGACGATCGCCATCACCCAGCCGTTCTCCAGCCACGCCCACCCGTGCGGCAGCGACAGCAGATCGGTGAACCGGGACAGCAGGCCCAGCGCCAGCAGCGGGATGTAGGCGTTCAATCCCGCCGCGGTGGCCAGACCGAGGCCGGTCAGCAGTTCCACCCGGTCATTATTGCCGCGCGGACCCGGCGCGGGCGGGAGGTTCGGCCGAAACCCGTCACCACACCCGGGGCACCAGCCGGTGGCGGACCTGGCGGGTGTACTCCCGGTAGCCGGTCAGCTCCTGGTTGAGCAGCGCCTCCTCGTCACGGATCCGCGCGGCGAGCACGGCGATGCCGGGCAGGACCAGAACCAGCCCCCAGTATGAGCCCAGCGCGGGCGGTATGCCGACCATCATGATCACGTTGCCCAGGTACATCGGGTGGCGCACCACGCCGTACAGGCCGTGCGATACCACCGTCTGGCCCGGTTCCACCGTGACATTGGCGGCCGCGTAACTGTTCTGGACGACCACGAGCATCGCGATGCCCAGCCCGGCCGCGACCAACACGTCCCCGGCCACCGAGATCGCCGCGGGCACCGGCGACCAGCCCAGCCGATGATCCAACGCACTCACCGCGATCAACGCACCGAACAACCCAAAGGCCATCGCGCTCGCCACCTTCTGCGCGGGCCTGGTTTCGGCGGCGGGCCCGGCCCGCATGCGCCGGCGCAGCGCCGCCGGATCACGCAGCGCCAGATAGATACTCGGGAGGTTGGTGACCGTGGCGAACACCGCGATGAAGGTCCAGCCCTGCCAGTAGTGCAGTGTGCCCGCCGGCCCGAACACCAACCCGAGGAATACCGCGAGCCCGACGATGACCGCCACGCCACCCCGCAGCCAGATCTTCATGCCGGACTCGATTCACCACACGTAGGGCACCAGGCGATAGCGCACCTTGTGCGTGTACTCGTCGTACCCGTCGAGCTCGGTCCGCAGCATCTTCTCCTCGTCGCCGATCCGGACCGCGAAGACCAGCGCCGCCGCCAGACCCACCAGCAGCGCCCAGTAGGAACCGAGCGCCAGCGGGGTCCCGGCCATCATCAGCACCGCCCCGAAATACATCGGATGGCGCACCAGCCCGTACAGGCCGGTGGACACCAGCTCCTGTTCGGCCTCGACCCGAATGCTGGCCCCGGCGAAGCTGTTCTGGAAGACCACGGCCTGAGCGAGCACGAGACCGACGCCGACCAGGACGTCACCGAGGACGACGAGCCCGATCGGCACGCTCGACCAGCCGAACCGGTGGTCGAAGGAGCTGAGGGCGAGCGCCCCGAACGCCGCCACCACGATCGCCCAGATAACCAGCTTCTGCACGAGTCTGGTTTCGGCCGCGGGTCCGCCATGCAGGCGGCGCTCCAGCGCGGCGGGATTCTTGACCGCCAGGTAGAAGCTCGGGACGATGGTGGTCGCGACGAACACGGCGATGAAAACCCAGGCTTCCCAATAGGCGAACGTGCCGGCCGGCCAGAACAGGGCCACGCCGAAGAGCAGCAGGCCGAACGCACTGGATCCGAGCATCTGTAGAACGAGTTTCATGATCCTCTCCTGTTCTGTTCACACCACGTCGCGGTTGCGGTAGATCAGTCCGGCGATCGCCGCCAATAGCGTTGCGGCGACCAGCATCACGGCGAGCGACACCGCCGGGAAATCCGAGGGGACCGAGGTCTGCCCGACCGGGGACAGCTCGATGAGCCAACGCGGCAGCCGCAGCAGCGCGCCGAGGTAGAGCGCGACGACGACAAAAGTCACCGCCAGCCACCCGATCCACGGCGCCCGCAGTGCGACGGCCAGGGCGGCCAGGGTGGCCAGCACGGCCATCGCGGGCAGGAACGCCAGGCCGGCCGCGGTCAGCCGCACGATCGTGACCGGCTCTCCCAGCGTCAGTCCCGCGCCCAGCCCGTTGCCCAACCCGGCGAAGAACATCAGGATGCAAGATCCCAGCAGGGCACTGAGGACCGCGCCGAGCAGCCAGTGCCAGCGGGATACCGCCCCGGCCAGCACCGGCTCACCCAGACCGCTCTGCTCGTCGCCGTACACCCGCAGCACCGCCGATACGACATAGGCCCCGGCGGCGGCCGCCAGGAACTGGGTCATCGTGGTGTACACCCCGTCGTTGCCCTGCGCGGCCAGCACCCGAGCGATGAGTTCGTTGTCCTCGGCGGCGTCCATGAGCGATTTCGTCATCGAGCCGAATGCCAGGCCGGCCAGGAACAAGCCGACACTCCAGCCGATGATCTGACCGCGTTGCACGGCCAGGTGTAACCGGATGGGCCCGCCGATCCGGTGGGCGCCGGGCCGTTCGCCGGTGGCCGGGACGGTACCCGCGTCGTACTGACGGCGGTTCTCCAGCAGGCCCGCCAGGGCCGTCAGAACCAGGGCGAGGACAACCAGCAGAACCAGCGGCCACCACCGCAATTCGGCGAACGGGCGCATCTGCTGGGCCCATGCGAGGGGGGAGAACCAGCTCAGCGTGCTGCCGGAGTTGTCGATCACATCGCCGACGCCGCGGATCAGGGCCGTCAAGGCGAGGAGAGCCATCGCCGCCCCGGTCGCGGTGCGGGCCTGCCGCCACAGCTGAGCGGTCACGGCGGCCAGCGTGCCGAACACCATGGCCACCGCGGTCACGCCGAGGCACATCGCCGCCGTATCGAGCAGCGGCTGGCCGGTCGAGGCCATCGCCAGCGTCATCGTGACGACCAGCACCGCATTGACCGCACCGATCAGGATCAGGGCCGCGGCCGTGCGGGCATCACGTCCGACCGCCGAGGACAACACCAGTTCGGCTGCCCCGCTTTCCTCCTCGGCGCGGGTGTGACGAATCACGGTGAGTATCGCCAGGATCGAGGTGGTGATGATGAGGGTGAGGGTCAGCTCATTGGCCATCATCACGCCGAGGTCGGTCTCGTTGCGGCCGAACATGGGTCCGCCCAGCATCATTCCGGCCGGCGTCTTGAGCAGCTCGATCCGGGCCAGCCGCTGCTGTTCCTGCGGATAGGCCAGTGCGAGCGCGTTGGGCGCGTAGGCCATCATCAGGGTCAGCACCGCGATCCACACCGACAGCCGGACCCGGTCGCGCCGGACGGCCAGCCGCAGCAGCTGCCCGACACCGGTCAGCCGTGAGGTCCCCGCCGTCGGGCCGGTATCGGCGGATGGTGCCTGCACCGGGCTGTTCACGCCGTCACGCTCTGATACTCGCGCAGGAACATGTCCTCGAGCGATGCCGGCGCGACGGTGAGATCCTCGATGCCGATGTCGGTCAGATGCTCCATGGTGAACTCCAGGTCGGCCCGGTCCACCGAGAAGCTGATCCGGCCGTCCCGGCAGCTGAACTCGTGCACGTACGGGATCCCGGCCAGCGCCCGGCCGTCGCCGCGGGTGCGTGCCGTCACCGTGGTGCGCATCAGATGGCGCAGCTCGGCCAGCGTGCCCGAGCGCACGGTCCGGCCGGCCCGGACGATCGTGACGTTGTCGCAGAGCTTTTCGACCTCGGCGAGGATGTGGCTGGACAGCAGCACCGCCGCGCCGCGGTGGGCCGCCTCGGCGACACACTGCTGGAAGACCCGTTCCATCAGCGGGTCGAGACCGGAGGTGGGCTCGTCGAGGATGTAGAGCTCGGCGTCGCAGCTGAACGCCGCGACGATGGCCACCTTCTGCCGGTTGCCTTTCGAGTAGGTGCGGGCCTTCTTGTGCGGGTCGAGCTCGAAACGTTCGATCAGCTGATCGCGGCGGCGGGTGTCCCGGTCGGTGCCGTTACCGCGCAGCCCGCACAGGAAGTCGATGGCCTGCAGGCCGGTCAGGTTCGGCCACAACGTGACATCGCCCGGTACGTAGGCGATCCGGCGGTGCAGGGCCACCGCGTCGCGCCACGGATCGCCGCCGAGCAGCCGCACGGCGCCGCCCTCGGCGCGCAGCAACCCGAGCAGCACCCGGATCGTGGTGGACTTGCCCGCGCCGTTGGGCCCGAGGAATCCGGTGATCTGACCGCGCGCGACGGACAGGTTCAGCCCGTCGAGGGCCACGGTGCGACCGAACGACTTCGACAGACCACGGATCTCGACGGCAGGTGACCGATTCGGCATTGAATCCTCACTCGATGGAATGGATGGGTGTCAGGCGTAGGTCACGCCGGTTCGGCTGTGCCACTGCCGGATTCGGCGGGGGCGACGAACGGGATGCCTTGTTCGTGCTGGCGGACGAAGGCGTCGTACATGGTCGAATCGGCGAGCACGCCGTTGGTCATGACCTCGAGCGCGGGCAGCATCATCTCCTCGCCGTAGCTGCGCAGGACCGCGGCGATGTCGGTCGGGTCCTCGTGCATCTGCAGATACAGCAGCAGGCTGCCGCCGCTGGTGATCGACAGGTATCTGGCCCTGGCCCGCGGGTCACGGCTGGGCTTCAACGTGCCGGCCCGGACCCCCTCCTCCAGGTACTGCTCGGCGTTGTCGATCATCCGGCGCCACCACGCCTTGGCCAGGTCCCCGCCCGTCTGCAGGCTGCGCACCAGGTAGGCGACCAGGGGGGTGAAGGTCTCGATCGCGGCCACCTGAGCCAGCCATTCGGCGGGGTCGGCGGTCTGCATGGACTCGGACTTGACCTCGCGCACCACCTCGGCCACGTAGTCGTCGCAGGCCTTGCGCAGGCCCTCCTTGGAGCCGAAGTGGTGGATGACGAGCGCCGCGCTGACGCCCGCGGCCTCGGCGATGCTCCGCAGGCCGACGCTGAAACCGTGCCGGCCGAACTGTTCGATCGCCGAGTCGCGGATGCGGGCGATCGTTGTCCGATCATCGACTGAACGCATGTTTAGGATGCTAAACAGCTGTTTAGTGCAACGTCAAGGAAGTGGCCCGTCAGGAATCCGTAAAGATCACTTTTCTTGGCCGAGCAGACACAAACCTGCCCATTTTCCGGCGGAAATAGGCAGGTTTACGTCTGCTCGCGCGGGATCTCGCGCGGGGACAGGTCAGTCGCGGGCGGCGGCGAGCAGGCCGTCGCCCAGCGGGATCAGCACCGGGGTGAGCCGCTCATCCTCGGCGATCAACCGGGCGGCCTCGCGCACGGCGCCGACCTCGGCGTCCTGGGCGGAGGCGTCGCCCGCACGTCCACCGAGCGCGGCCCGGTGCACGACGATCGCGCCGCCGGGACGCAGCAGCCGGACCCCCTCGGCCACGAACTGCGGCTGGTCGATCGGATCGGCGTCGATGAACACCAGGTCATAGGACTCATCGGCGAGTCGGGTCAGCACCTCCTGGGCCCGCCCGCTGATCAGCCTGGTGCGGCCCGGGCCGACCCCGGCCTCGACGAACCCCTGTTTGGCGATCCGCTGATGCTCGGGTTCGAGGTCGATCGTGGTGAGCACCCCGTCGTCGCGCATACCGGACAGCAGCCACAGCCCGCTGACGCCGGCCCCGGTGCCCACCTCGACGACCGCGCGGCCCCCGGTCAGCCGGGCCAGCACGCTGAGCAGGGCGCCGACGGCCGGTGTGACCGCTCCGGCGCCGATGTCGTCGGCCCGTTCGCGGGCCGCGGCCACGATCGCATCCTCCGAGATCGACCGTTCGGCATGCGTCGCGATCGCCTCGGCGCGGCTGGGGTGCGCGCCGCACCCGTTCGCGTCGGAGGTGTCGTCGGAGCTGGCCATGCCCGCAGCGTAGGCCAGGGATATCCGCCGGTGCCGCGACACGCCCGCGCAGGAGGGGAAATGGCGGCGAATAATCGCTGGTTCACGCTGGTTGTAGCCGCTATCGTCGGCATTCTCAGTAAAAGTTCAGTTTGCTCATATACCTGCCACACCGGGATCAGGAACGGTATCTCGCATGGAGCACGACGACCGCTGGAGCCCGCAGGGCGATCGGAATACCGAAACTGCCAGTCGTGTTGGCATCAATGAGTCAGATGAGCAGGAGGATCAGACGATCGCAACGCAGTCGAGCACCACAACCCAGCCGGCCCCGGTGTCCATGGCGCATTTTGAGCAGTTCACCGAGGGTGAGTGGGTGGAGTCGTCCGACGAACTGACTGGTACCGCGGTGTTCGACGCCACCGGTGACCAGGCAGCGATGCCGTCCTGGGACGAGTTGGTGCGCCAGCACGCCGACCGCGTGTATCGGCTGGCCTATCGCCTGTCCGGCAACCAGCACGACGCCGAGGACCTGACCCAGGAAACGTTCATCCGGGTGTTCCGCTCGGTGCAGAACTACCAGCCCGGGACGTTCGAGGGCTGGCTGCACCGCATCACCACGAATCTGTTCCTGGACATGGTGCGCCGCCGTGGCCGGATCCGGATGGAGGCCCTGCCCGAGGACTATGACCGGGTGCCCGCCGACGACCCGAACCCGGAGCAGATCTACCACGACTCGCACCTGGGCGCCGACCTGCAGGCCGCGCTCGACTCGCTGCCCCCCGAGTTCCGTGCCGCGGTGGTCCTGTGCGACATCGAAGGTCTGTCCTATGAGGAGATCGGCGCGACCCTGGACGTGAAGCTGGGCACGGTGCGTAGCCGCATCCACCGCGGGCGGCAGGCGCTGCGGGACTATCTGGCCAAGCATTCTTCGGAAACCGCCCGGTCCGCCTGAGCGTCGGCAGGTGTCGGGTACAGCTTCCCGCGCTACATTCAGGAGTAGGACGTCCGTGCGTACCGAAAGGAGCTGGGTGATGGTCGACCCGGGACATGTGTTCCGTCGCGCGTTCTCCTGGCTTCCGTCGCAGTTCGCCTCGCAGAGCGACGCGCCCGTCGGCGCACCCCGCCAGTTCGGCTCCACCGAGCATCTGTCGATCGAGGCCATCGCGGCGTTCGTCGACGGCGAGCTGCGGATGACCGCACATCTGCGGGCCGCGCATCACCTCTCGCTGTGCCCGGACTGCGCGGCCGAGGTCGATGCTCAGAGCCAGGCCCGCTCGGCCCTGCGAGATTCGTGTCCCATCGCCATCCCGAATGCCTTGCTCGGAATGCTTTCGCAGATACCGCATACGCCGCAGCCTCCCCCCGAGGTGCCCGAGGAGGCGCCGTTGACGCAGGACACGACGCGGGGCCGGCGTAAGCGTCGGTAGGCTGGACCGAAGCGATCAGTGACAGCGCCGGCCTTCCTGGCTGGGGCGCCCCGATAGAGAGTGAAGACACCGGTGACCAACCAGGACCAGTCCGGCGATAGCGACCGCATGGCGCCGCGCTCGGTCGAGCGTCCACCCGTCGATGAGGCCTCGCAGCGCACGTTCGGCAGGCCCACCGGCGTCGACGGATCGTTCCAGGGCGCCGAGAAATACCAGGATCAGGGCGAGTACGCGCCGACCGACCAGCCGCCGGATCCGGTGCTGGCCGAGGCGTTCGGGCGGCCCGCAGCGGCCGCCGACTCGCTGCAGCGGCACCCCGCCGATGCGGGCGCGCTCGAGGCCGAACGCGATGCCGACTTCGGCGCGATCGAGGATCCGTGGCGGGATCCGGCGGCCGCGGTCGGCCTTGGCACCCCGGCCCAACCTGCGCCGCCGCCGGTGCAGGCTTCGGCGCCGGCGGGCAAGCTCAGCCTGCGCGAGGTGTTGTTCGGCGGGCGGGTGTCCTGGGTCGCGTTGGTGACGTTGCTGGTGGTCGCCATCCTGGTCGGCGCCGTCGGCGGCTGGGTCGGCCAGAAGACGGCCGGTACCGTGCAGGCCTTCACCACCTCGAAGGTGACGCTGGAGACCGGTGACCACCCCGAACCCGACGCCGGCCGGTTCGCGCAGGTGGCCGCGTCGGTGGCGGACTCCGTGGTCACCATCGAGGCCAAGAGCAAGACCGAGGGTTCGCAGGGATCCGGTGTCGTCGTCGACGGCAAGGGTTACATCGTCACCAACAATCACGTGATCTCCGAGGCCGCCAACAAACCGGCCGACTTCCAGATCACGGTCGTGTTCAACGACGGCAAGGACGTCCCGGCCAACCTGGTCGGCCGGGACCCGAAGACCGACCTGGCCGTGATCAAGGTCGACAACGTCGACAACCTCACCGTGGCGAAGCTCGGTGACTCCGAGAAGGTTCTCGTCGGCGAGGAGGTGATCGCCGCGGGCGCCCCGCTCGGCCTGCGCAGCACCGTCACGCACGGCATCGTCAGCGCGTTGCACCGCCCGGTGCCACTGTCCGGGGACGGTTCGGACACCGACACCGTCATCGACGGCATCCAGACCGACGCCTCGATCAACCACGGCAACTCCGGTGGCCCGCTGATCGATATGAGCGCCGACGTCATCGGCATCAACACCGCCGGAAAGTCGTTGTCGGACAGCGCGAGCGGCCTCGGTTTCGCCATCCCGGTCAATGAGGCCAAGGACGTCATCTCGACACTGATCGAGAACGGCCGGATCGCCCACCCGACGCTGCAACTGAACGCCGTCTCGGTGAGCAACAGCATCGCGTCGGGCGCACAGGTCAAGAACGTCAAGGCGGGCGGCCCGGCCGACAAGGCGGGCATCCTGGAGAACGACGTCGTGGTCAAGGTCGGCGACCGCAAGGTGGCCGATGCCGATGAGATGGTGGTCGCGGTTCGCCAGCTCAAGATCGGCCAGGAAGCCCCGATCGAGGTGGTCCGGGACGGCAGGCCGATGACGCTGACGGTGACCCCGACCGGCGACGATCAGACCGCGCAGTAACGATGTTCGCCAACATCGGGTGGGGCGAGATGCTGATCCTGGTGATCGCCGGCCTGGTGATCCTGGGACCCGAGCGCCTGCCCGGTGCGATCCGCTGGACCTCGGGTGCGCTGCGGCAGGCTCGCGACTATGTCAGCGGGGCCACCAGCCAGCTGCGCCAGGACCTCGGACCGGAATTCGACGACCTGCGTGAACCGCTGGCCGAACTGCAGAAGCTGCGCGGCATGACGCCGAGGGCCGCGATCACCAAACACCTGCTCGACGGCGACGACTCGTTCCTGACCGGCAAGTTCGACAAACCGCATAGCCCGGGTGGTCCGGCCGATGCGGCGGCGACCGCCGCGGGCGAGACCACCGACAAAACCACCGGGGACGACGGCGGGAAGGCTCCCGAGAAGCCGAACGGGACGGTCTTCGACCCCGACGCCACTTAGCCCACGCTGAGCCCGATGGGCATGTCGGACCGGGCAGTGGGCTCCTTGTTTTCGCGCAATTCTGAGAGCTTTTCTGCTCCATAACGATGAGTCCGGCCCCGCTTTCGGGCCCTACACTTCGTTCGATGACGGCTGGCCCGTCACGGTGTGATCCAAATCCCGATGCCTCGAAGAAGTGATTGACGACACAGCAGTGGATGTATACAGTCTCCGCTAATCGTATATCTGGAGGGTTGATGGCATACGAAAGTGCGGCTGGTCGCATCGCCGCGGAACTGCGGACCGAGATACTCCACGGCAAGGTTGCACCAGGGGCGCGGCTTTCCCAGCTGAGCATCGCCGAAAGGTTTGGTGTGAGCCGGATTCCGGTCCGGGATGCGATTCAGCTGCTCGCCGGCGAAGGTTTGCTACACCCGACGTCCAAAGCCACGGCGGTGGTCATCGGGATGTCGGTGCCCGAACTGCAGGAGCTCTACGAACTGCGCGAGGCGATCGAACCGATTGCCACCCGGATCGGGGTGCCCAACGTCGGTCGAGCCGACATCCTGGCCATGCGCAAGCAGCTGACCCTGATGGAAACCAGCGACGACGCGCGAGTGTGGTTGGCGGCCAACGCCGAATTCCATGCCGCCGTCTACAAGCGGGCCGGCCGTCCCCGGATGATCGAACTCGTCGAACAGCTTCGACGGCTCACCGATCGCTACCTCTACATGCATCTGGAGGTGATCGGCCAGACCGAGCATCTGCAGGCCGAGCACGTCGGGATCCTGCAGGCCGTGGAACGCGGCGACGCGACCCTGGCCGCCAGCCTGACCTGCGAACACCTCGCGACCTCACATGACTTCATCCTGTCCTACCTGCTGGAGAACCCGGCCGCGACCGGAGCCGACGAACTCGTCAGCTTTCACGAACACGGTCACCGGACGACAGCGCCCGAAACCACCGAACCGGCGGGCGCTCAAGTGAAGGGAAAGAAATCGTGAACCGTCTGGGACGCCGGGTGGCGGCCGCGCTGTTGGCCGTCACCACCGCTGTTGCCATCTCCGGCTGCGTCACCCGGCCCGATCGGGGCGGCGACGCGGGTGAGGGTGGGGCCATCCGGTTCACCTTCGCGCCGGATCCGGTGTGGGACTTCATCAAAGATCAGGGCATCCTCGCCGAGATGGAGAAGGAGTCCGGCTACACCATCGAGTCCTCGTCCACCTGGGATGAGTTCGGGGTGTTCGCCGGCGGCCACGCCGACATCGTGTCCTCGGCCTCCTACGAGGTGCCGGTGATCGAGGAGGAGACCGGCCGCAACACCGTCATCGTCGGCAAGTACAACACCGATCGCAGCGTGATCATCACGCGGGCCGACAACCCGGCCAACACCCTGGAAGAGCTCAAGGGCCAGGACATCTCGGCGTTCACCTCGGTCTCGGCCACCCTGGTGTGGGGTGCCTACGTCAAGAAGCTGCACAACCTCGACTTCCGAACCGGTGGAGGCGATTTTAACCTCGTCGTATCCGATCCGCAGCAGCAGGCCGATCTGGTCTCGAAGGGGGAGGTCGCGGCGTGCGTCTGTCTGCCGGAGTTCGCCGCGCCCGGCCTCGGCAGCGGCGAACTCAAGGTCATCTACGACGGCAAGGCCGCCTCGGACATGTACTCCGATCTGGTCGTCGAGGGGCACGAGGGGCCGATGATCAACGTCTTCCTGGCGGGCGCGGAATGGGCCGAGGAGAACCCGGACAAGGTCGAGTTCTTCCTCGACGTCTGGCAGCGCGGGCTGGCCGAGTGGCAGGCCAATCGGAACCGGATCATCGAGACCTACCCGCAGCACTTCGCGGTGGAGACACCCGAGGACATCGCCTTCATCCAGAAGTACATCAAGGACCGTGACTGGTTCGTCAGTGACGTCCGGTTCGATCAGCAGTGGGCCGACGGCGAGTCGCAGATCTTCCCCCTGCTCAAGGAGACCGGGTTCATGGACCAGGGTCAGGCCTTCCCGAAGTTCCGCCCGTCCGAGAACAGCGGTGCCTCATGAGTGTCAGCACCGGTGCGGCCGCTGATACCGCGACCGCGGGCCGGGAAACCGAGCCGGGCCCCTCGCGCACGCTGGCGCGCCGGATCGGCTACCAACTGACCGGGTATGCCGCACTGCTGGCGGTGTGGGCGTTCTGTTCGACGGTGCTGTTCACCGAACACATCGCGCCGCCGCCGTGGACGGTCGGGGCCGAGATGTGGCGACTGGCCGCCGACGGCACGGCGTTCCTCCAATTCGGTTCCAGCATCGTCAAGATCGCGATCGGCTTCGCGATCGGCACCGTGTTCGGTGTACCCCTCGGGCTGTTGATGGGGCGGGTCCGTTACCAGAAGTACTTCTGGCAGCAGCCGCTGTTAGTGCTGGGAAACGTGCCCGGCCTGGCGTTCGCGGTGTTCGCACTGATCCTGTTCGGAATCGGTGCGGTCGGCCCGGTCGTGGTGGTGGCGTTCGTGGCGCTGCCCTACGTCGCGCTCAACGTCGCCCAGGGGGTCGAGGAGGTGGACCGCCGGCTGGTCGACATGAGCACCGTGTACGGGCTCGGCCACGGCGAGATCGTCAAGTCGGTCTTCCTGCCTTCGGTGCTGCCGTTTCTGTTCGCCGCGTTGCGGTACGGATTCGCCATGGCCTGGAAGGTCGAGGCGCTCACCGAGGTGTTCGGCGGCCGCAGCGGCATCGGATTCATGATCCGCCAGTCATACCAGGAGTTTTCGGTGACCGGGGTGCTGGCCTGGACGGGCTTCTTCGTGATCTTCATCCTGCTGATCGAACGAGTGGTGCTGACCGGGCTGGAACGGCGGTTCTTCGCATGGAGAGGCGGTCGCTGAGATGAGTGCCCCGGTTTCCGACCGTCACGACACGGTCAGCACCACCGGCCGTCCCGCGGCCCCGAACTGGCTCACCGGACCGTTCGGTGCCAGTGCGGCAGCGGCTCTGGTTTTCCTGATGCTGTGGCAGGTGGTCGGTCTGGCCAGTGACCGGATCCCCGGCCCGGCCCCCGTCCTCGATGCGGCCCTGAGCGAACTCGAACGCGGCGAGTTCTTCTTCAACTTCATCGTCAGCATGCAGCGGTTCGTGTTCGGGATGGTGATATCGATCGTGCTCGGCATCGCGATCGGGATCGTGATCGGCACCTCCCGGATCTTCGACAACCTGTTCGGCGATATCAATCTGGTGGGCCTGTCCATACCGGCGGTGATCTGGGCGCTGTTGTGCACCATGTGGTTCGGCTTCTCCGACACCGCCCCGATCCTCACCGTCGTCCTTTCGGCGATTCCCTTCGTCGTGGTCAACGTCGCGGCCGGGGCCCGGTCGATGCCCCCCGAGCTGATGGACATGTCGCAGTCCTACGACGTGTCGACGGCGCGCAGGCTGCGCCACGTCGTACTCCCGGCGATCACCGGCTACGTCGTCGCGGGTATCCGGTTCGGTGTGATGTCGGGCTGGAACGGCATTCTGCTCTCCGAATGGTTCGGATCCTCCGATGGGGTCGGGCACCGGGCCCGGTACTGGTATGACGCCAATCAGCTGCCCGGATTCGTCGCGTGGATCGCGTTCTTCATCGCTTTCATGGTGATCACCGACCGGGTTCTGCTCGAACGCCTGTCCCGGCGGGCATTCCGTTGGCGCGACGGTCAATCCCGCCCTGGCGGACACGCCGCCGCATAGCCATCCCACCAACCCGAGGAGGCCCCATGGCCAATGTCACAGTCGACGACCTGCTCAAGGTGTTCGGTACCCCCACCGGCCCGCAGACGGTGATCGACCACATCGGATTCGAGATCGCCGACCGGTCCTTCGTCTCGTTGGTCGGACCGTCCGGCTGCGGTAAGACCACGCTGCTCAACATCATCGCCGGAATCGAGCCGGCCACCTCGGGCACCGTCACCATCGGGCGCTCGGACCGGCCCGCCACGCTGGCCTACGTGTTCCAGGAGCCGCGGCTGCTGCCGTGGCGGTCGATCTTCGACAATCTGATGTATGTCCAGAAGGTTCGCGACGACGCGGCCAAGGAGCGGGTTCACCAGGCGCTGCGGCGGGTCGGTCTCGGACACGTCGAGAAGAAGTGGCCCGGCCAGCTCTCCGGCGGGCAGCAGCAGCGCGTCGGTATCGCCAGGGCGCTGTCGATCGAGCCCGACGTACTGCTGATGGACGAGCCGTTCAGCCACCTCGACGCCATCACCGCCCGAGGGCTGCGTGAACACCTGCAGGACCTGTGGGCGCAGACCCGCAAGACCGTCGTGTTCGTCACCCACGATGTCAAGGAGGCCACCGAGCTCTCGGGCCGGGTCCTGATGCTGGCACCCGGCGGCACCATCCACGAGGACGTCGCCGTCGACCTGCCCCGCCCGCGTAAGGCGTCCAATACCGATGTCGCGGTGCTGGAATCGTCGATCCTGCGGCGGTTCGAGGATCTCGAAGCCAGCTCCCGCGGCCGTGCCACCGCCGGCGCCTGATTACCGCCATACCAAGAAAGAAGCCGAATGTCTGAACCAGCCGCGTCATCCGCCCCGACGACCCCGGGCTCCGTCCGCAACGGTGAACCGGTGCACCCACTGCTCATCGACGGTGAGCACCGGCCCGGCCGCGGCGAGATACTCGAATTGATCAACCCCGCGACGGCGCGGGTGTTCGCCCGCTGCCACAGCGCCGGCGCCGAGGACACCGACGACGCCGTGGTGTCCGCCAGGGCCGCATTCGATTCCGGGGTGTGGTCGCAGCTGCCGATCCACGAACGGTCCCGGATCCTCAACCGGTTCGGTGATCTGCTGGAGCGCGATATGCGCACGCTGTACCGGCTGGAGACCGACAACAACGGCAGGCCGATCACCGAGACGAAGGCGCAGATCACCCGGCTGCCCGAGTGGTACCGGTACAACGCCGCACTGCTGCTGGCCGGCCGGGATGCGGTGGTGCCGATGTCGGGGCCGTATCATTCCTACACGTCGCGGTTCCCGCTCGGCGTCGTCGCGACACTGGCCTCGTTCAACCACCCGCTGATGATCGCGTCCAAGAGTGTGGCGCCCGCATTGGCCACCGGAAACAGTGTGGTGCTCAAGCCTTCTGAGCAGACTCCGCTGACCGCTCTGCTCATCGGGGAGCTCGCGCTCGAGGCGGGCATCCCGCCCGGGGTGCTCAACGTCATCCCCGGGCTGGGGCCGGTCACCGGCGCGGGCCTGGCCGAACACGCGATGGTGGACAAGGTGGTGTTCACCGGAGGAACCGAAGTGGGACGGGCTATCTCGGTGGCGGCGGCCGCCCGCTTCGCCAAGGCCACCGTCGAACTGGGCGGCAAGACACCGGTTTTGGTGTTCGACGATGTTCCGGCCCAGGTGTCGGCGCGCGGAGCCGCGTTCGGTGGATTCGTCGGCGCCGGCCAGACCTGCATCGCCGGAACACGGATCCTGGTGCAGGAGAACATATATGACGATTTCGTCGCCGAGCTGGCCGCGCAGGCGCAGGCCATCCGGATCGGTGACCCGAGCCAGGCCGGCACCCAACTGGGGCCGGTGATCTCCGAGCGGGCCCGCAGGCGGATCCTCGACTACGTCGAGATCGGTGTTTCCGAGGGCGCCAGGCTGGTGACCGGCGGGGTCAGCCCGGAGGTGCCGGGATTCGACGGGTACTTCGTCGCGCCGACGGTGCTCGCCGATGTGAACAACCAGATGCGGGTCGCGCGCGAGGAGATTTTCGGTCCCGTCCTGGTGGTGATCCCGTTCCGCGACGAGGCCGATGCGGTGTCCATCGCCAACGACTCGCCCTACGGTCTCGGCTCGTCGATCTGGACCGGCGATGTGGCCCGTGCCCACCGGGTCGCCTCGAAACTCGAACACGGCATCGTCTGGGTCAACGACCACCACCGGCTGGACCCGTGCTCGCCGTGGGGCGGGGTACGCGACAGCGGCTACGGCCGCGAGGGCGGCTGGGAATCCTTCAACGACTTCACCCATGTGCGGGCGGTCACCGTGCGCACCGCGCCGGACACCGTGGACTGGTACGGCGGAATGGCTCTGGAAAGGCTCAACTGACATGACATCGACGCTGGCCGAGATCTCGACGCCGGGGCTGACCTTCGACCGGGACGGTGCCGTACTGACCGCGCGGCTGGACAGCGCCGACGGCAACCTGATGACGATGGCGATGTGTGACACCCTGGCCGGGGTGCTCACCAGCCCACCCGACGGGGTGCACGTGCTGGTGCTCCGCGGGGCCGGGGACCGGTTCTGCATGGGCCGGGAACGCACCGCCGCGACCCCCGACGATCTTCCGGACGAGGTGCGCCGGCTGAGCGCCGTCAACCACGCGCTGGCGGCGACGCCGCTGGTCACCGTGGCCCGGCTGCACGGCGACGCCGCAGGTTTCGGTGTCGGCCTGGCCGCGCTGTGCGACATCACGATCGCGACGCGCACGGCCCGGCTGAGTTTCCCCGAGGTCACGATCAACCTGGCACCCGCCCTGGTGCTGGCCTGGCTGCCGCGGATGGTGGGGCGCCGGGCGGCGTTCTGGTTGACCGCCAGCGGGGCGCCGGTCTGCGGCGACGAGGCGGTGCGGATCGACCTTGTCAACGAGGTCGTCGACGACATCGAAACCCTCGACGCGGTGCTCGCGCAGAAGGTCGATGCGCTGCTGTCCGCCGAGCCACGGGTGCACGCCGAGATCAAGGCGATGTTGCGCTCGGTGGAATCGCTGTCCGAGCAACAGGCCTACGAGTTGGCCGCCGATCGGCTGGTACTCGGCTCACTGCGCCGATCGCGGTAGCTGCCGCGTCTGGTCATCAGATATGCGGAAAGTGGCCCGACAACTTCCTCTTATCGGCGAACCGCACTGTGTTCCAGGTCACCTACAGTGATCCGTTGATCGACGACAGGAGACAACGTGACGCCCCCTATCCCCACCCCGTCCAATGCAGGACTTGGGCACAAGATCATGGGTGGTCTCTCGATCCTGGCAATCCTGGACGTCGCGTACTTCATCAACGCCATGGACCGTCAGGTCTTCCCGGTCATCCTCCCGGAGGTCCGGGCGGCGCTGGATGTCGGACCGAGCCAGATCGGGCTACTGGCAACGATATTCACCCTCGGTATGGGCCTGGCCGGGATTCCGGCGGGTTATCTGACCGACAAATTCGGCCGCAAGAACATGATTCTCGCCGGTCTCGCGGTGTTCTCGGTGACCACCGCACTTCAGGCGTTCGCCTTCGGGTGGCTGGACATGGCCGCCTACCGCATCATCTCCGGACTCGGCGAGGGCGTCCAGAACGCCGCGCTTTACGCCGCGGCCGGATCGTACTTCTACCTGAACCGCGGCCTGGCGATCGGAACACTCTCCGCCGCATACGGACTCGGCGCGTTCACCGGGCCCGTCGTCGGCCAGGCGCTGGTCGATCTCACCGGGCACTGGCAGACACCGCTGATCACTTTCGGGCTGCTCGGCGCGATCATCTACGCGGTGATCTGGTACGGAGTCCCGCGCGCGGCCTCCGAATACGGAGCCGATGCCGGTGACGATGGCAAGGCGTCCGAAATGGGCGTCACCGCAACGGGGAAACTGGTCAACCGCACGATCGTGTGTTCGGCGATCGCGGCCGCCGGCGCCGGATTCGCCCTCTACGCCTACCTCGGCCTGTATCCCACCTTCCTGCGTGAGGTACACGGGTTCTCACCCGGGCAGGCGAGTTGGACCGCCAGCATGTTCGGCATCGGGGCGCTGGCCTCGGTTCTGGGCGGCCACTTCGCCGACCGCGTCGACCAACGCCGGTTGAATGTGTTCGGACTGGTCGGCCTGCTGGTCACCGGTGTGCTGCTGTTCACCCTGTCGGCGCCGCAGGCGGTGCACATCGTGCTCTCGCTGCTGGTCGGCGTCTTCTTCACCGGGGTGGTCTACACCAACACCAGCGCGCTCATGCAGCGCAGCGTCGGCCCGTCGCTGGTGGGCCGCGCACAGGGGGTCTTCCTGGCGGCGGTGTACATCCCGGCCAGCGTGTCGGGGGCCGTCTTCGCCGTACTCGTCGAATCCTTCGGCTGGGCCGTCGGGGGTGCGGTGGTCATGGCCGTTCCCTGCGCGATAGGTCTGGTCGGTATGGCGGCGCTGGGACCGAACTATCGGGAGACGACGCCAACCGAACACGCGACAGGAAAGCAGGTTTTACGTTCCGCCAACGACGGTTGAACCCCCGCCGCCATCCGCCCACATCTCAGAACAGGAACTCCGACACATGTTCGACACCCACAGCGAAATCCGGGACGGTATGCGAATCGACTGGGACGTGCCGATTCCGGTGCGGGACGGCGGCGTGCTCGCCGCCGACGTCTTCCGGCCCGTCGAGGAGGGCGAGTACCCGGTGCTGCTGGCGGCCGGGCCGTACGGAAAGGGTCTGCCGTTCGCCGAGGCCTACCAGCACCAGTGGACCAGCCTGCTCCGCGACCACCCGGAAGTGCTGGACGGCTCCACCGGGGCCTACCAGGTCTGGGAGTACTGCGATCCCGAGCGGTGGGTGCCGCTGGGTTATGTCTGCGTCCGCGTCGACACCCGAGGAACCGGCGGCTCCCCGGGGGAGATCGACTTCTTCTCACCTCAGGAGACCAGGGACCTCTACGACTGTGTCGAATGGGCAGGCACCCGCCCCTGGAGTACCGGGAAGGTCGGCCTGCTCGGAATCTCCTATCTGGCAACCAATCAGTGGCAGGTGGCGGCGCTGCGGCCACCGCATCTGGCCGCCATCTGCCCGTGGGAAGGCGCGTCGGACTACTACCGGGAGTACACCCACCACGGCGGGATGACCTCCGAATTCATGCCGAGCTGGATGCCCTATCAGGTCACGACGGTGCAGAACGGTCGCCCGGACGCGGCCGCCAACCCGCACAACGGCCGCCGGGTGACCGGACCGGAGGAGATCGGTGAGGACGAGCGAGCCAAGCTGCGCATCGCCATCGGCGATGTGCTCGATGACCGTCCGCTCTGTGACGACTACTACCGGGACCGCACCGCCGACCTCGCCGAGGTGACCGTCCCCGTCCTCTCCGCGTCGAACTGGGGCGGCATGGGGCTGCACTCACGCGGAAACTTCAACGGTTACCTCGGCGTCTCCTCGACCGACAAGTGGCTCGAGGTCCACGGCCTCGAGCACTGGACCGAGTTCTACACCGACTACGGACTGGACGTGCAGCGCCGCTTCTTCGACCACTTCCTCAAGGGGGCCGACAACGGCTGGGACGCGACCGCCCGGGTCCAACTCAAGGTCCGGACGCCGGACGGATTCTTCCAGCGCGCGGAGAACGAATGGCCGCTGGCCCGAACCCGCTGGACCCGTTGCTATCTCGATCTGGATGCGGGCACCCTGTCCCGGGACGAGCCGACCTCGGGCACCGGCGCGTCGTTCCGCTCCCGCCACGAGGTACTGAACTATCGCAGCCGGGCCGTGGACGAGCCGCTCGAAATCACCGGCCCCCTTGCCATGAAGCTCTTCGTCAGCTCGACCACCGACGATGCCGACATCTTCGTCAACGTCCATCTCTACGACCCGCAGGGCACCGAGGTCGTGTTCGTCACGGCCTTCGAACCGAAGGCCCCGCTGACTCAGGGGTGGCTTCGCATGTCACATCGGGAGATCGACCCGGACCTGAGCACACCGCACCAGCCCTGGCATCCGCACACCCGGGTCGATCCACTGACCCCCGGCACCGTTTACGAAGCCGACATCGAGGTGTGGCCCACGTCGATCGTGATGCCGCCCGGTTACACCCTCGGGGTGTCGATCGGTGGGGTCGACTACACGCACGGGCTGCCGGGGCCCCACCACATCGCCTACGGCCGTGAGCTGCTGGGGAGCGGGCCGTACTGGCACGAGCATCCCGGCGATCGGGACAAGCCCGCGTTCGACGGCACCACCACGCTGATCAGTGAACCGGGCCGGCGCCCCTACCTGCTGCTGCCGATCGTGCCGGCCGACCGCGAGTGAGAAAGGGTGATCAATGGACCAGGTGACGATGAGCGTCGTCCAACCGCGGACCTTCTTCGGGAAGGACGCCAGGGCACGCAATCTCGCGAAGGCCGACGAGTATGTGGCCGAAGCCGCGGGTCAGGGTGCTCAGCTGGTGCTGCTTCCCGAGACCTATCCGGGGGAGTGGGCGGCGCCGGTGACCTGGACACCGGTCGACGAGCTCGGCGACATGGCGCGGCGCCACAACGTCTACCTGGTCGGCGGATTCGCCGAACCGCTCGACGACGAGGGCGTGCGCTGCTACAACACCCTGACGTTGCACGGCCCGGACGGCCGGGAGGTGGGGCGCTACCGCCGCACCACCCCCTCGCATACCCCGTGGATCTACAAGGGCGGCCGGTACTGGGATTTCGACTGGGTGAATGCCACCGAGTTACCGGTCTATGAAACGGATCTGGGCAAGATCGGGATCATCATGTGCAGCGAGGTGTATGCCACCGAGTGCTCGCGGGCGCTGGCGCTGAAAGGGGCCGACATCGCACTGCTGCCCGCCGGACTGGTCGGGCCGCACTCCTCGTCGTACCCGACCTGGCGGACCCTGGTGTGGGCCCGTGCGATCGAGAACCTCATGTTCACCGCGGTGTGTTCGAACATTCCGGTGCCCGACGACGCCGAACTCGACGAGGACAAGCAGCGCGGCATCGCGATGATCTGTTCCCCCGAGGAGATTCTGGTCGACGAATCCAAGGAGGGCGTCTTCACCACGGCACTGGATCTGGCGCGGGTGCGTTACCTGCGCGAGGATCACGACCGCCTCGGCAGACTCGACGATGTGGTGTACGGCGATCTGCCGTGGCGAACCAAGCCCGGCAACCTGCGGGACTGGCGACGCGATGCGGTGTTGCAGGCAAATCCGGTGCTACTCAACGGTTCCCCGGACCCGTCCTGACACCCGCGATACCGGCTCCTGGAGCAGCAGCTCGCACAGCAGCCGCTCGGCCGGATCGTCGAGGTTGAGGCCCGAGATCGCCTGGATGCGTTTGAGCCGGTAACGCAGCGTGGTGACGTGCACGCTGAGCTGTTTCGCGGCCAGCACGACATTGCCGAAGGCGGACAGGTACGCGGCCAGGGTGGCGATGTATTCCGAACCGCTGCTGCGGTCTTCGGTGTACAGCGCGTGCAGTTTCGGGTAGTCGATCCGGCTCTCCTCGACGAACTGGGCGATCCTGGCCAGCGCGATCCGGGGTAGTGCGTCGTCGAACCCGGTCACGGTGACGACGTCGGACACCACCGCGGATTCGAGTGCCTGGTCGACCTGCTGCCGCGCGGTCGGCATGTCCTGCAGCGTGTCGACCGTCCGGCTCAACGCGACGCGTACCCCACGGCCCAGCAGCGCCTGGCTGACGTGGCCGCCCATGGCCCTGGCGAACTCTTTGAGCCGGGTGTCGGTCGCGGGTTCGGCGTGGGCCAGCAGGCAGTAGACGGTGTGGCCCAGCGTGGTGGTGGCCGCGCGCCTGCGGTAGGACTGGCAGTACATCCCGACCGATTCCACGATCCGGTTCCGGTCGAGGTTGCTGATCAGGCTGTCCGGCGAGGTCCGCAGACCGAGAACGGTGTATTGCGACGCCGGCACGAGGCCGTACTCCTCGGCCGCGGCATGCGAGATGCTGCCCTGGTCGAGGAGGTGGCGCATCTGCCGGTCCTGGGCCGAGCGCCGGCTGAAGCTGGCTTCCTGGTGCCGCAGCAGGAACGGTGCCGCGGTTCTGGCCGCGACGGCCATGCGTTCGTGGACGTCGGCGGGCAGCGGGGTGTCGCCCTCGGCGACCCAGAGGATGCCGAGCAGAAAGCGTTCCGCCCGGATCGACCGCAGCAGCCGGCGGCGGGCCTCCAGCGGCCCGTCGTCGACGGTGACCACCTCGTCGGTGCCGAGCAGGGTGTCGATGACACCGAGCGATTCCAGGTGCCGCAGCCATTCCTCGGGGATGCGGCGGCCGAGGATGGCGATGTCGCGGCCACGGTCCACGTGCTCGGTGGAACTGGAATAGGACAACAGGCGAAACTTGGCATCCTCGATGATGACCGGGCCGCCGAGCATTTCGGCGAGCGATTCGGCCAGGCCTTCGAGGTCGTCGACGGCGACGCCGGACGCCCGGATGTCGTCGGACTGGGTGTGCGCGATCAGATCGCGAATCAGATCGGCCAGGGTCAGCCATGCGGTGTCGCTGCTGCGTTCGAGCAGTGCCAGCCCGGCCCGGGAGGCGGCCCGCCGGATTTCGGGCAGGATGTCATCCGGGAGGGGGTCGGTGATCACGGCGCAGGCGCCCCGGTGGGCGGCGAGCCCGATGACCCGGCTCCAGTCACCGGTGCCCGGCGCGATGGCCAGCATCAGCTCGGCCCGCTCGGTGGAATGTTCGTCGAACAGGCACAGGGATCTGATCCTGGCGTTCTCGTCGGCGCACGGGACCACGGTCGCCAGGAGGTCGTTGCCGAGCAGACGCGGCAGGTCGTGAACCGATATTCCCCCGGGTGGGGTGTTGGTGAGGTGCTCGACCGAGGTGTTTCCCACCCCCACAGCATGCAGGCTGTTCGTCAATTGATGTAATCTGTCCGTCGATTTTGCTTCAGGGAGATAGGCGCTGTCGGCCGGTCGGGCTTCTACACTTGGCCCCGACGAGCCGGGGAACCGAATGGTGCGGCCACGCCGGGCCGCGAGAAAGCGACTATGACTCACTGGAATACCGCGTCGGCACTGGCGCGGGGCAGTATCGACATCCACGCCCACCTGCTACCGGAGGACTGCTACGGCATCCCCACCGCCGACGGTGTCGTCGAGCTGACCGAACGGGACGGCGAACTGCACCTCGGCGCGTTCTCGATCGCGGTGAGCCGGGACCAGATCTCGGGTGTGCCCCGGATCCTGGCCGATATGGACGCCGAGGACATCGCCGTGCGGGTGGTGTCGGTACCGCCCTATGCGTTCGCCTGCGCGGCCGATGCCGATGCCGCCGCCGATTATGCCCGCCGCGTCAACGACGGCCTGGTCAGGATGTGCGAGAACCACGCCGATCGTCTTGTCCCGATCGGCATGCTGCCGGTGCAGGATCGCGCCGCGACCGCCGCGGAGGTGAAAACACTTGTTGCGCAGGGCATTCGAGGAGTCGCGGTGCCTCCGGTCGTCGGCACTCAGACGCTGGGCGATCCGGGCCTGAGCCATGTGCTGGACAGCTGCGCCGATGCCGGGCTGGCGGTACTGGTGCACCCCATGCAGCAACCGCGGCCCGGATTCAATGTCCACTATCTGCAGAATCTGATCGGGAATCCGGTCGAATCCGCCACCGCCATCGCCTCGCTGCTGCTCGGCGGAACCTTCGACCGCAAACCCCGGCTGCGGGTGGTGTTCGTGCACGGCGCCGGGGTGGCGCCGGCGCTGCTGGGCCGGTGGGATCACGGCTGGCGCATGCGGGCCGATGTGTCGGGTGACAGCCCGCGCCCGCCCAGTGCGGTCTTCCGGGACCACGTCTACTCCGATTCGCTGTCGCATTCCGTCGAGGCCGGCGAGCTGCTGTGCCGGACGGTCGACCCGAGCCGTATCACCATGGGGTCGGATTATCCGTTCGATATGGCCGACGCCCATCCGGTGCGTTCGGCAAAGGCGCTGGGCCTAGATCAGGACATACTGCGTGCCAACGCATTACGCTGGCTCGATCTGACCTGACGGCCGGTCAGCCGGGACGGTGGTGCGAGCCGCGGGCGACCACGCTGGGCCGCAGCACGATCTCGCGGTACCGGGCCTGCGGGTCGGCGATCCGCTCGGTGATCAGATCGGCCGCGGTCCGGCCCATCAGTGCCAGGTCGTAGTGGATCGTGGTCAGGTCGACGAGTTCCCATGACGCCATGGCGATGTCATCGAATCCGATGATGGTCAGGTCCCGGCCGACCCCGCGGCCGGCCGCCCGCGCGGCGTTGAGCGCACCGAGGGCGATCACGTCGTTGCCGCAGAACACCGCCGTCGGTGGTGCCGAAGAATTGAGCAGTGCCATGGTGTTTCGGTAGCCGGTGTGGTAGCTGAACGGCCCGCGGCCGATCCGGGTGTCGGGCATCGCCACCCCGTGCTCGCCGCACCCGACCCGGAATCCGAACTCACGGTCGCGGCCGGTGCTGGTGTCGTCCGGGCCGAAGATGGCGGCGATGTCCCGGTGCCCGAGACCGGTGAGGAACTCCGCGGCGAGCCTGCCGCCTGCGACGTTGTCCACCACGCACCGGTCGCACTCGGCCCCGTCCACCGAGCGGTTGGCCAGGACGAACGGGATGCCGCGGGCGTGCAGATTGGCCGGAAGCTGTGACCCGAGGTGGGCCGTGGTGAGGATGGCGCCGTCGACCACGCCGTGCGGCAGGTTCTCGGCGGCCCCCGCGGTGGTATCGGGTTCGGTCAGGAGAATCGTCCGGTAGGCCAGCTGCTCCAGCCTGGCCCGGATCGGTTCGACCAGGGCCGGGTAGAAGGGGTTGGTCAACTCGGCGCTGACCACCCCGATCGATCTGGCCTGCCGGGTCGACAGCGTGCGCCCGGCCTCGCTGGGGACATAGGCCAGGGTGCGGGCCGCCTCCCGAACCCTGGCCACGGTGTCGGGGGAGATCCCCGGGACACCACGCAGGGCGCGCGACACCGTGGATTGTGAGACGCCGGCGAGTTTGGCGACGTCATGGCTGGTGAAGGCCACCGGGCTCCTGCCTACGTATGTGAACCGATTTCCGGATCCTAGTGAATGTACTTCTTGGCAAGCTCATTCGGTCGGTGCATTGACTATCGCATACGTATGCGAATATCGTCGGACCAGTACCGGAGAGAAAGGAACCGATGAGATGCCCGATGTGCTGAAGAGCGCTGCCGCCGGGGCGGCGGCGACCGAACGCAACGCGGAGGTGGCCGCCACCGTCGCCGACGTCATCGCCGATATCCGCCGCCGCGGCGACGAAGCGGTGCGCGACTATTCGATGAAGTTCGACAATTGGAGCCCGGACAGCTTCAAGCTGACCGCCGACGAGGTCGAGTCGATCGTCGCCACGGTGCCCCGGCAGACGATCGACGACATCACCCTCGCCCAACACAACGTCCGGGTGTTCGCCGAACACCAGCTGGCCTCGCTACGTGACTTCGAGGTCGAGACCCAGCCCGGAGTGTTCCTGGGGCAGCGCAACATTCCGGTGGCCGCGGCCGGCGCCTACATTCCCGGCGGTCGCTATCCGCTGGTCGCCTCGGCGCATATGACGATCGTGACCGCCAAGGTCGCCGGCGTCGAGCGGGTGACGGCCTGCACGCCGCCCATCCGCGGTGAGATCCCGGCCGCCACGGTGGCCGCGATGAGCCTGGCCGGTGCCGACGAGATCTATCTGCTCGGCGGTGTGCAGGCCGTCGCGGCCATGTCATTGGGCACCGAATCGGTCGGCAAGGTCGACCTGTTGGCGGGGCCGGGCAACGCCTTCGTCGCCGAGGCCAAGCGGCAGCTGTTCGGCGAGGTCGGCATCGATCTGTTCGCCGGTCCGACCGAGACGCTGATCGTCGCCGATGACACCGCCGACCCGTTCGTCGTCGCGGTCGATCTGCTGTCGCAGGCCGAACACGGCCCGGACTCCCCGGCTATCTTGATCACCACCTCGAAGTCGCTGGGGGACAAGGTGATCGAACTCGTCGACGCGATCCTGCCCACCATGCCCACCCGTGACTTCGCGGAGGCCGCCTGGCGCGATCACGGACAGGTGATCGTGGTGGGCGACCTCGACGAGGCGTACCGGGCCGCCGACGGCTTCGCCAGTGAACACGTCCAGATTCTGACCGCGGCGCCCCGCGAGGCCTTGTCGGCCATGCGCAACTACGGCGCCATCTTCCTCGGCGAGGGCACCGGTGTTTCCTACGGGGACAAGGTGATCGGCACCAACCACACGTTGCCGACCCGGGGTGCCGCGCGCTACACCGGCGGGCTCTGGGTGGGTAAGTATCTCAAGACCGTGACCTATCAGGAGGTCACCGACCGGGCGGCCAGCGCGGCACTGGGCGAGGTGCTCGGACGTGCGGCACGGGTGGAACTCTTCGAGGGGCATGCCCGGTCCGGTGATGTCCGGGTGGCTAAATATCGGGGTGAAGCACTGCCCTGGGCGCCGGGCGGTACTCCGCAGTGGACCTGAGGTAGCGGCGCGGGTGTCCGTCGATCGGTGAAAAGGTGTCCGTCGACTTCCTCGTTCGCGAGGAACCGGCCGCCCGGTGGCGGCCCGTAGATTACGGGCGACCACACCGAGAACCGGAGTCGATCATGACCACAAGTACGACCCCCATCACCTTCGAGCTCTTCCACGAGCTGTACGAATCCTGCAACAACTGGGGACGGTGGGGTGCCGAGGACCAACGGGGCACCCTCAACTTCATCACCCCCGACGTCATCCGCGCGGCCTCATCGTTGGTGCGCACCGGCAAAGCCGTCTCGCTGCAACTCCCGCTCGACGAGCAGGGGCCGCAGACGGGCGCGTTCGGCCGGGTGAACGCCGTGCATCAGATGGCCGCCACCGGGACCGACCATCTGGCAGGCACCCAGACCTACAGCGCCGATCCGTTGGGCTGGGGGTTCGCCGACGACAGCCTGTTCCTGTTTCTCCAAGGCGGCACGCAATGGGACGCGCTCGGGCACATCTTCCGGGACGGCAAGATGTTCAACGGGTTCAGCGCAGGCGAGGTGAGCTCGTCCGGGGCCGCGCGGGGGGGCGTCGAGCATATGCCGACAGTCGTGTCACGCGGTGTGCTGCTTGATATTCCGCGGGTCAAGGGCCGCACGCACCTGGAACCCGGTGAGGCGATCCACCCCGAGGACCTCGACGAGGCGTGCGCGTTCCACGGGGTGACGGTGGGCCGCGGCGACATCGTCCTGATCCGGACCGGTGATATGGCCGCTCGGCGCGATCTGCCCGGCTGGGGCGGCTACTCGGCCGGTGACGCCCCCGGTCTGTCGCTGTCGGTCGCGCGCTGGCTGCACGAGAAGGAAGTCGCGGGCATCGCGACCGACACCTGGGGTGCCGAAGTCCGGCCCAACGAACTCGACGGCACGTTCCAGCCGCTGCACCTGGTGATGATCGTGTCGATGGGTCTGTTGGTCGGCGAGATCTGGTATCTCGACGCGCTGGCCGACGACTGCGCCGAGGACGGTCGCTACGAATTCCTGCTGGTGGGGCCGCCGCTGGTGATCCCGGGGGCGGTCGGATCTCCGGTGAATCCGCAGGCCGTCAAGTGACTTCGAGCGCGGTCGATGCCCTCGCCGGCGGCCAGTCGCTGACCGGCAGGCATGCCTGGGTGACGGGCGCCGGATCGGGTATCGGCCGCGCATCCGCGGTGGCACTGGCGCGCCTCGGCGCCGTCACCCACCTGGTCGGCCGGAGCGCGCAAACCCTTTCGGGCACAGCCGATCTCATCGCCCGCCTGGGCGGCGACGCGCAGGTGTGGGTCTGCGATGTCACCGACCCGTCGGCGGTCGCCGGCTTGCTGGCCGATCGGCGGGTGGATGTGCTGGTCAACAGTGCCGGGCGCAACATCCCGGCACTTCTCGACGAGATCACCCCGGACAGTTACGCCGCGGTGATGGCGGTCAACGTCGAGGCGACGCTGTTCGTGACGCAGCGGGCCGTGGAGCGGATGCGGGCCGGGGGCCGGGGCGGATCGATCGTGTCGATCAGCTCCCAGATGGGGCATGTCGGCGGTCCCCGCCGCACCCTGTACTGCACGTCGAAATGGGCGTTGGAGGGCATGACGAAAGCGCTCGCGCTGGAACTCGCCGGTGACGGGATCCGGGTGAACACCGTGGCCCCCACGTTCGTCGAAACCGAGTTGACCGCCGCCGCCCTGGCCGATCCGGAATTCAGCGCCTGGGTGCTCGGTGAGATCCCACTGGGACGGTTGGGCACCGTCGACGAGGTGGCCGCCGCCGTCGCCTATCTGGCGAGCCCGGCGTCATCGCTCACCACGGGCAGCTCACTGCTGGTCGACGGTGGGTGGACCGCGCACTGACCTGGCGCGGCGGCCGGCCTCAGCGTCCGGCGGGATCGAGCCCCAGCGACATGCCGGCCAGCCCGCGTCGGCGCGCCGACAGCGCGTCGGCCACGCTGCGCAGCTCCTTACCCGCCGGTGAATCGGGGGCGGACAGCACCAGCGGCACACCCGAATCCCCGGCCGAGACCAGCGCCGGATCCAGCGGTACCTGCCCGAGCAACGGCACATCCGCGCCGACCGAGCGGGTCAGCGAGTCGGCGACCTGACGGCCGCCACCCTCGCCGAACAGCTGCATGACCGTGCCGTCGGGCATCAGCAGCCCCGACATGTTCTCCACCACGCCCGCGATGCGCTGGCGGGTCTGCAGCGCGATCGCGCCGGCCCGCTCGGCCACCTCGGCCGCGGCCAGCTGTGGCGTCGTCACCACCAGGATCTCAGCCCCGGGAATCAGTTGCGCCACCGAGATCGCGACGTCGCCGGTCCCCGGCGGCAGATCGAGCAGCAGCACATCCAGATCGCCCCAGTACACGTCGGCGAGGAACTGCTGAAGCGCCCGGTGCAGCATCGGGCCCCGCCACACCACGGGCGTATTGCCCTGGGTGAACATCGCGATCGAGATGACCCGCACATCGTGGGCCACCGGCGGCAGGATCATCGAGTCGACCTGGGTGGGCCGGTCGGCGGTGCCCATCATGCGTGGCACCGAATGACCGTAGATATCGGCGTCCAGCACGCCGACGGAAAGCCCGCGCGCGGCCATCGCCGCAGCCAGGTTCACCGTGACGCTCGACTTGCCGACCCCGCCCTTACCCGAGGCCACCGCGTACACCCTGGTCAGCGAGTTGGGCTGGGCGAACGGGATCACCGGTTCGCGGGAGTCCCCGCGCAGCTGTTTGCGCAGTTCGGCGCGCTGCTCATCGCTCATCACATCGAGGCCGACCTTGACGGCACCGGTGCCGGGGACGTCGGCCACCGCCGCCGACACGGTCTCGGCGATCTCGTTCTTCTTCGGGCAGGCCGCGGTGGTCAGATAGATCTCGACATGGACCGCGTGATCGGCCTCGATCGAGATGTTCTTGACCATGCCGAGTTCGGTGATCGGGCGCCGCAGTTCGGGGTCGATCACCTTGGCCAGCGCGACGCGGACCGCGGATTGCAGCTCGGTGGCAGATTCGGACATCACGGCCGAGTCTACGGCGGCCGACCTGGGCCGCCCACCCTCAGGCCGGTCCTGGGGCGGGGCCGGGTGCCGGTCCGGGGGCCACCGGGCCCGGTGCCGGAGGAACGGCGGGCGCCGGTGGCGGCGGCCCGGCCGCGG
>NZ_JBSFPX010000074.1:0-31624 GCF_053588415.1 Mycobacterium sp. NPDC003449 | reverse complement strand
ACCCACTCCGGTCGCACCCAATGTGGACCATCTCTGGGACCCATGGTTGGTCGACCCGGGCCTCCCACCCGGCTGGACCCTGCTCGACCCCGACCACCACGCCCACGGAGCCAAAGCAGTACGCGGACCATGACGGCCTACACCGGCCCGGCTCCCACCTGCCCCGCCGCGTCCCACCAGCCGTCGATGCGTGCGCCGAGATCCAGCCCGGCGGCCACCTCGACGAGCGCCGCGGCGACGATGGACGCGGGCGCACGGTCGAGCACCACCAGTCCGATCGCCGGCCGCGGGCCGTGCTGCACCATCGGCCTGGCGGCGAAACCGGTTGGCACACCGAGCTGCGGCAACCATGCCGTGGAGGCGACGGTCGCGCGCTGCGAGTTCGCCAGGTGTGCATACAGGGCGTCGACCGAGTCGGCTTCGACCACCGGACGGTAGCGCACCCCTTCCGCGGCCATATTGGCGTCGAGGATGCGCCGGTTGCGCATCGTGGTGGTCAGCACACACAGCTCGAGTGCGGCCGCACCCGACCAGCTGATCTCCGGTTCGGCCATCAGCGCGTGATCGGCCGGTGCCACCAGCACATACTGCTCGCGGTAGAGCTGCACCGACCTGGTCCCCGGCGAGGCTTCGTCGTCGAGGTAGGTCAGTCCGGCGTCGATCTCGAAATCGGCCAACCGCCGGGCGATCTCCCGTGACGACAACGCCTCGATACGCACCGAGGCCGCCGGGTTGCGCCGGAGGAACTCGGTGGTGATGAATGGGCCCGCGGGTACCGCGGTGGGTATCGCACCGATCCGGGCGGTGACGGTCAGCCGTCCCCGCATCCGGTCGATGTCGGCGAGCATGTCGTCGCGCTCCGCGACGATCCGCTGGGCCCACGTCACGACCCGCTGACCCTCTTCGGTGAATCCCTCGAAGCGCTGCCCCCGCTGCACGATGACGATGCCCAGCTCACGCTCCAGCCGGCGGATCGCCACCGACAGCGTCGGTTGACTCACGTGGCAACGCGCCGCCGCCCGGCCGAAGTGGCGTTCGGTCGCGAGCGCCAGCAGGTAGTCGAGTTGCTGTAACAGCACGTCACTCGCCATGGCTCCCCACATTCGTCGTCGTTCGATAGCCAGCATCTATCACTGCATGTGAAATATCGAATAGCGCCGCCCGCCAACCGGCGGGGCCAGGGGTTCTCGAGGACTAGATTTGAACCATGAGCCGCGGTACTGACTACGACGCCAGCTACAACGAGCACGATGTCGTCGCCGACGGCCCCGAACACGAGGCCGCCGGGATGAAGGCCGTCATGGTCAGCATGCGGCGTGGGCTCGAACAGATGGGCCCGCTGCGCACCGCGGCCACGCTGACCCGGCTCAACCAGCGGCACGGGTTCGACTGCCCGGGTTGCGCCTGGCCCGAGGAGCACGGCGGACGCAAACTCGCCGAGTTCTGCGAGAACGGGGCGAAGGCGGTCGCCGAGGAGGCCACCAAGCGGGTCGTCACCCCGGAGTTCTTCGCCCGCCACAGCATCGGCGAACTCGCCAGCAAACCCGAGTACTGGCTGTCCCAGCAGGGCCGGATCGCCCATCCGATGATGCTGGCCCCCGGGGACGACCACTACCGGCCGGTCTCCTGGGAGGCGGCCTACCAGCTGATCGCCGATGAGCTGACCGCCCTGAACTCCCCCGACGAGGCCCTGTTCTACACCTCCGGGCGGACCAGCAATGAGGCGGCGTTCCTGTACCAGCTGCTGGTCCGCAGCTACGGCACCAACAACCTGCCGGACTGTTCGAACATGTGCCACGAGTCCTCGGGCACCGCGCTGACCGAATCGATCGGGATCGGCAAGGGTTCGGTCACGGTGGAGGACCTGACCCTTGCCGATGTCATTCTCATCGCGGGGCAGAACCCCGGAACCAACCATCCCCGGATGCTGTCGGTCCTGGAGAAGGCGAAGGCCAACGGCGCCAAGATCATTGCCGTCAACCCGCTCCCGGAGGCCGGGCTGATCCGGTTCAAGGACCCGCAGCGGGTGCACGGGGTGGTCGGGCACGGCGTCCCGATCGCCGACGAGTTCGTGCAGATCCGCATCGGCGGCGATATGGCCCTGTTCGCCGGCCTGGGCCGGCTGCTGCTGGAAGCCGATGATCGGGCACCGGGCACCGTCGTCGACCGCGAGTTCATCGCGGCACATTGCGCCGGGTTCGACGAGTACGCCGCCCAGACCCGCGCGGTCGACCTGGACACCGTGACCGAGGCCACCGGGGTCGACGCCACCCAGCTGCGCCGCGTCGCCGAGATGTTGGCCGCCTCCCGGCGCACCGTGGTGTGCTGGGCGATGGGTCTGACCCAGCAGCGTCACGCGGTCGCCATGATCGGCGAGGCCACCAACCTGCTGTTGCTGCGCGGCATGATCGGCAAGCCCGGGGCCGGGGTGTGCCCGGTGCGCGGGCACTCCAATGTGCAGGGCGACCGGACGATGGGCATCTGGGAGAAGATGCCCGAGACGTTCCTGGCCGCACTCGACGCCCGGTTCGGCATCGTCAGCCCGCGCAGGCACGGTTTCGACACCGTCGACGCGATCCGGGCCATGCGGGACGGCCGGGCGAAGGTCTTCATCGGAATGGGCGGCAACTTCGTCTCGGCCACCCCCGACACCGAGGTCACCGAGGCCGGATTGCGCAGTTGCCGCCTGACCGTGCAGGTTTCGACGAAGCTCAACCGCAGCCATCTGGTACACGGCCGCACCGCGCTGATCCTGCCGACCCTCGGCCGCACCGACCGCGATATCGTCGGCGGCCACAAACAGCAGGTGTCGGTGGAGGATTCGATGTCGATGGTGCATCTGTCCCGCGGCAGCCTGCACCCACCCAGCGAGGAGTTGCGCAGCGAGGTGGCGATCGTCTGTCAGCTTGCCCGCACCCTGCTCGGCCCGGACCATCCGGTCCCGTGGGAAACGTTCGCCGCCGACTACGACACCATCCGCGACGCCATCGCCGCGGTGGTTCCGGGTTGTGCGGACTACAACGCCAGGGTGCGCCGGCCGGACGGATTCCAACTGCCGCACCCGCCGCGCGATTCCCGCGAATTCCCCACCCACACCGGTAAGGCCAACTTCGCGGTGAATCCCCTGCAGTGGGTGCCGGTTCCGGAAGGCCGGCTGGTGCTGCAGACCCTGCGCAGCCACGACCAGTACAACACCACCATCTACGGCCTCGACGACCGCTATCGGGGGGTGAAGGGCGGGCGCCGGGTGGTGTTCGTCAATCCCGCCGACATCGACCGGCTGGGCCTCGCCCCCGAGGGCCGGGTCGACCTGGTATCGGAGTTCGAAGGCCAGGAGCGCCGGGCCACCGATTTCATGGTGGTGCCGTATTCCACACCGGTGGGCAATGCCGCCGCCTACTACCCGGAAACCAATCCCCTGGTGCCACTGGATCACACCGCCGAGAAATCGAACACCCCGGTGTCCAAGGCCATCGTCGTCAGGCTCGAGCCGCGCCCGCCGGGCGACGGGAGCGCCGGGTAATGGGCCGGGTGACCGCGCGCCGCCGCGCCCACCACGTCGCCGCGGGCCGCAGTGTCGCGCGGCCCGAGACCCTCGTCGTCGAGGAGCCGCTGGAGATCCGGATCGACGGCGCCCCGCTGACCGTCACCATGCGTACGCCCGGTTCGGATATCGAACTGGCCCAAGGGTTTCTGCTGACCGAGGGAATCATCTCCAAACGCGACGACCTGCTCGCCGTCCGGTACTGCCGCGGGGCGAATGACGACGGTGTCAACACCTACAACGTGCTCGACGCGACGCTGGCCGCCGGTGTCCCGAAGCCCGATGTGGATGTGACCCGCAACTTCTACACCACCTCGTCGTGCGGTGTGTGCGGCAAGGCCTCACTGGATGCGGTTCGGCTGATCAGCAGGCACTGTCCGGGTGACGATCCCACGACGGTGGCCGCCGAGGCGCTGTCGGCGATGCCCGACCAGCTGCGGGACGCGCAGAAGGTCTTCGCCAGCACCGGTGGCCTGCACGGAGCCGCGTTGTTCACCGCCGACGGCACGATGCTGGTGGTGCGCGAGGACATCGGCAGGCACAACGCGGTGGACAAGGTGATCGGCTGGGCACTCGAACACAACCGGATCCCGCTGAGCGGCACCGTCCTGCTGGTCAGCGGACGGGCCTCGTTCGAACTCACCCAGAAGGCGGTGATGGCAGGCATACCGGTGCTGGCCGCGGTTTCGGCCCCGTCCTCGCTCGCCGTCGATCTGGCCAGCCAGTCCGGCCTGACCCTGGTGGCCTTTCTGCGTGGCGCGTCGATGAACGTTTACACCCGTCCGGATCGTATAACCGATTGACGGGGGCGCCGGCCTGCGCCCCGCAAACCTGCCTCTACCTGCAATCTCCATCGGTTCTCCACGCAACCTCCAAGCTCGCACCCCCGGTGTTCGCCGACGATCAGTCGGACCGCACGGATCACCGCAGAGGGAGCACACGATGGCCGCTATTCTCATCGCATCACTGTCGCCGGTGGGCCATATCGCGCAGTTGCTGAACGTGGCACGCGATCTGGTCGACCGCGGCGACCGGGTGACGGTGCTGAGCGGGGCCAGGCACTCCGAGTCGATCCGGGCGGTCGGCGCCATCCCGGCGACCCTTCCCGCCGACGCCGATGTCGACGACACCAGGCTCGACGCCGACAATCCGGGCCGGGCCAAGACCTCGGGGATCCGCCGGGTCAACTTCGACATGGTCGCGCTGTTCGTCGCACCGATGGTCCGCCAGGCCGATGCGTTGGCAGAACTGCTCGCGCACAACACCTACGACGTGGTGATCGCCGACTACCTGTTCTTCGGAATCATGCCGTACCTGCTCGGTGACCGCACGGCCCGGCCGCCGATCCTGAGCTACTCGACCACCCCGTTGATGCTGAGCAGCCGGGATACCGCACCGGCCGGCCTTGGCATGGCCCCGTCGTCGACGCGGCTCGGCAGGCTGCGCAACCGGGGTCTGCGCCTGCTGACCCACAAGGTGCTGTTGCGCGATTCCCAGCGCGCGATGCGGCGCCAGCTGTACCGGATGAACACGCGCGCGTTGCCCACCTTCCTGCTGGACGCCGGGGTGTTGGCGGACCGCCTGATCGTGCCCAGTGTGCACGAATTCGATTACCCTCGAACCGATCTCCCCGCCAATGTGCGCTACGTCGGGGCCGTGCACCCGGCACCCGCCCGCGGTTTCGTCCGGCCGGGCTGGTGGCCGCGGCTCGACGCCGATCATCCCGTCGTGCACATCACCCAGGGCACCGTCGACAATGCGGATCTGAGCCGGCTGCTGGAGCCGGCCATCGAGGCGCTCGGCGGTGCGGATATGACGGTCGTGGCCACCACCGGAGGCCCCGACGTCGATCTGCTCGGGGTGGCCATTCCGTCGAACACCTTTGTCGCCGAATATATCCCGCACGATCTATTGTTGCCGAAGGTGGACGTGATGGTGACCAACGGCGGCTACGGTGGGGTGCAGCGGGCCCTGTCGACGGGTGTCCCACTCGTGGTCGCGGGCAACACCGAGGACAAGCCCGAGGTGGCCGCCAGGGTCGCGTGGACCGGGGCGGGTATCGACCTGCGGACCGGCACGCCCACCCCCGATGCGGTGGGCCGTGCCGTCCGTGAGGTGCTCGCCGACAAGCGGTATCTGAACCGGGCCCGCGACCTCGAGGTGGCCTTCGCTCAGCGCGACGGGGTGGCCGAAATCGCCGCGCTCGTCGACGAAGTCATCGCCGAACGACCGTCGGTCACCAGATGAGCTGCGCCGATCCGTTCAGCCGCCCGCCGCAGTCCGGTGCTCGAGCCGTCGACGGAAACCCAGGCGACGTGCCCGTCCGGGCGCAGCAGCACCGCCGCGGGGACCGGTACCCGGTCGACGACGGGCAGCCGCCAGCTGCGGCCGATCGCCATCGCCTCGACCGCACCCGGCAGCCCGGACCCGAAGTCGATCAGCACTGGCCGCGCTTTGTGCAGCAGCTCGTAGAGTCGGCGCAACGTGCCGTCGATCATGATGTCGCAGTCCGGGATTCGACGGCCGACCAGGACGTGGTCGGCCCCGCTCGGATAGTGCACGTCGAGCCCGGAGATCTCGGCCGCGACGCGTTCGTTGACCGCGTCGATCCCGAATAGTCCGCCCAGCATCTCACGCATGGCGGTCACTTTCGCGCCGCCGGCCAACAGCGCGGTCTGCGCCCGGGTGTTCTCCAGGACCCGCTGCGCCACCGGGTGCCGCTCGGCATGGTAGGTGTCGAGCAGTTCGGCGTTCGCCTCGCCCCGGATGACGGCCGCCAGCTTCCACCCCAGGTTCACCGCGTCCTGCATGCCGAGGTTCATCCCCTGCCCGCCCAGCGGCGGGTGGATGTGGGCGGCGTCGCCGGCCAGAAACGTCCGTCCGGCGCGGTAGTGCCGCGCCTGGCGGGAAGCATCGGCGAAACGCGAAAGCCACGACGGTGAGTGGATACCGAAGTCTTTGCCCGCCACGGCATTCAGCGCTGCCCGCAACCCGTCGATGCTGAGTTCCGGCTCACGGTCGGCGGGTTCGTATTCGGTCACCATGACGCGGTGCCAGGTCTGGCCCGACAGGTGCCCGAACGGCAGCATGGTGACCACGCCGGCCGGCAGGCGTTCCAGGAAGGCCCGCCCCGGTGGCGGGGCACTCACCTCCACATCGCCGAGCAGCGTGACGAGTTCGGCTTCGGTGCCGTCGAACGGGATCGCGGCCAGCCCGCGGACCGCGCTGCGACTGCCATCGCAGCCCACCACATAACTCGCCCGCCTCGAGCCCGCGCCGCCGGGACCGGTCGTGGTCACGGTGACACCGGTGGCGTCCTGCTCCAGACCGGTCAGCTCGGTATTCCACTGCACGGTGACGCCCAGGTCGGCGGCGGCCTGTTCCAGTACGCTCTCGGTCTCGGTCTGCATGATGGCCAGGGTGTAGCCGCGCCGGGTCGGCAGCGCCGACATATCGAGGCGGAGGCCGGAGAAGTGGCCGGCGTCCATCGGTGTGCCCCGCGCTTCGAAGGCCTCCAACATGCCACGTTGGTCGAGCACCTCCATCGTCCGCGCGTTCATCCCGGCGGCGCGTGAGGTCCCGGCCCGCGCCGGGGCCCGGTCGATGAGCTCGACCGATGCCCCGCCACGGACCAGTTCGGTGGCCAGCATCAAGCCGGTCGGCCCGGCCCCGACCACGATCACATCTGTCATTTCCAACCTCCCTCTAACACTGTTAGAGAAAACTCTAACAGTGTTAGATTGAAGTGTGGCCGCCAAACTCAACCGCGACGTCATCGCGCGTACCGGACTGGACCTGCTCGCCGAGCACGGACTCGACGGGTTGTCCATGCGCGTCCTGGCGACTGCCCTGGGCGTGCAGGCGCCCACCCTGTACTGGCACGTCAAGAACAAGCGGGAACTGCTCGATGTGATGGCCAACGTGATCGCGGCCGAGATCCACCAGCGGATCCGGCCGCGGCAGCGTGACCAGCCGGTACCGGACTGGCTCGCCGACGTGGCCAGGGCGATCCGCTCCGCGATGCTGGCCTACCGCGACGGCGCCAGGGTGTTCGTCGGTTCGGTGACACCGTCGGCGCGGCCCGCCAACGAGTTCGCACTCGACCAGTTGCGGGCCGCGGGTTTCCCGCTCGACGCCGCCGCCCTGGCCATGACGACCGTGCTGCACTACGTCACCGGCAGCACCATCGAGGAACAGGCGCGCACCGGGATCGACTATGACGACAATCCGTACGCCGGGGCCCCCCTGTTGAACGCCAACGAGTTTCCCCTCGGCGCCCAGGTGCGCGACGTGCTGTTCAACCCCGATGCCGATGCGGCGTTCGAGGCGGGCCTGTCGATCGTGCTGGCCGGGATCATGACGACCCTGGACGCGCAGAAGGCCCCTACCGTTCGGCGGGGGCCTTCTGTCGGCGGTGAGGCTTAGGCGCTCTTCTCGCGACGCTCGTTGCGGGAAGGCTTGCGCGGCACGATGGTCGGCAGCACGTTGTCCTGCACGGTCTCCTTGGTGACGACGACCTTGGCGACGTCGTCGCGGCTGGGGATGTCGTACATGACCGGCAGCAGCACCTCCTCCATGATGGCGCGCAGCCCGCGGGCCCCGGTGCCACGGTGGATGGCCTGATCGGCGATGGCCTCCAGTGCGTCACCGGTGAATTCCAGCTCGACGCCGTCCATCTCGAACAGCCGCACGTACTGCTTGACCAGAGCGTTCTTGGGCTCGGAGAGGATCTTGACCAGCGAATCCTTGTCCAGGTTGGTCACCGACGCGACGACGGGCAGCCGGCCGATGAACTCCGGGATCAGACCGAACTTGATCAGATCCTCGGGCATCACCTCGGCGAAGTGGTCCTGGGTGTCGATCTCGGCCTTGGACCGCACCTCGGCGCCGAAGCCCAAACCGCGCTTGCCGACCCGGTCGGAGACGATCTTCTCCAGCCCCGCGAACGCACCCGCCACGATGAACAGCACGTTGGTGGTGTCGATCTGGATGAATTCCTGGTGCGGATGCTTGCGCCCGCCCTGCGGCGGCACCGATGCCTGGGTGCCCTCCAGGATCTTCAGCAGCGCCTGTTGGACACCTTCACCGGAGACGTCTCGCGTGATCGAGGGGTTCTCGCTCTTGCGGGCGATCTTGTCGACCTCGTCGATGTAGATGATGCCGGTCTCGGCGCGCTTGACGTCGTAGTCGGCGGCCTGGATCAACTTGAGCAGGATGTTCTCGACATCCTCGCCGACGTAGCCGGCCTCGGTCAGTGCGGTGGCATCGGCGATCGCGAACGGCACGTTGAGCATCTTGGCCAGCGTCTGCGCCAGATAGGTCTTACCGCAGCCGGTGGGGCCCAACATCAGGATGTTCGACTTGGTCAGCTCGACCGGCTCGGCGCGGGAATCGCGGGACTTCTCCCCCGCCTGAATCCGCTTGTAGTGGTTGTACACCGCCACCGCCAGCGTCCGCTTCGCGGTGTCCTGGCCGATGACGTAACCCTCGAGGAAATCCCGGATCTCCGCGGGTTTGGGCAACTCGTCGAGCTTGACGTCGTCAGCGTCGGCGAGTTCCTCCTCGATGATCTCGTTGCACAGATCGATGCATTCGTCGCAGATGTAAACGCCCGGACCCGCGATGAGCTTTTTGACCTGCTTTTGGCTCTTTCCACAGAACGAGCACTTCAGCAGGTCACCACCGTCTCCAATGCGCGCCATGTGGGGGGGTCCTACTTCCTGTTCGCGGTCGGTCGGTAACGCCATTTCGTGGGTTACCCCGGGCGTTAACCCGACGCTACCCGTTCGTTCCGTTGCGATGCGACCGATAAGGCCGAATCGCGCCGTTGGTATTTATCCGTGTGCAGGAGAACATATCGCTCCCGATGGCTTCCCACCCGTCGGCACGCTGACTGTGTCCTGGCGTGTCGCGGTCGCGGTAAAGACCCGATCACAGAACAGCGCCGAAACCATGAAGTCAGCCGCATACCACGATACCGTGCGCCCGGAAACCCGGCCGCTGCCGAAGTCCTGGCCTGCGTCACGAAACGATTCGGCACGGCCCCGGGCACCCGGGAGCCGTGCCGAATCGGTGAACTAGGCCGACTTCGCCGACAGTTTGCGGTACTCCAGCACCGTGTCGATGATCCCGTAGTCCTTGGCCTCGGTCGCCGTGAGGATCTTGTCGCGGTCGGTGTCCTTGCGGACCTGCTCGGCATCCTTACCGGTGTGGCGCGCCAGCGTCGTCTCCATCAGCGTGCGCATCCGTTCGATCTCGGCGGCCTGGATCTCCAGGTCGGAGAACTGGCCCTGGATCACTCCGGACAGTGCGGGCTGGTGGATGAGCACCCGGGCGTTGGGCAGCGCCATCCGCATGCCCGGCGTCCCGGCCGCGAGCAGCACCGCGGCGGCCGATGCGGCCTGGCCCAGGCACACGGTCTCGATATCGGACCGCACGTACTGCATGGTGTCGTAGATCGCCATCAGCGAGGTGAACGAGCCGCCGGGCGAGTTGATGTACAAGGTGATCTTGCGGTCGGGGTCCAGGCCCTCCAGCACCAGCAGCTGCGCCATGATGTCGTTGGCCGAGGCGTCGTCCACCTGGACACCGAGGAAGATGATGCGTTCCTCGAACAGCTTGTTGTACGGGTTGGACTCCTTGACGCCGAAACTGGAGTGCTCGACGAACGACGGCAGGATGTAGCGCGCCTGCGGCTGAACCCGCGGATCCAGCGACGGATGGGTCAGATCGGTCATGGCTTGACTCCGTTGATGTTGGCGCTGGTGATGATGTGGTCGACGAACCCGTACTCGAGCGCCTCCTGTGCGGTGAACCAACGGTCGCGGTCGGAGTCGGCTTCGATGCGTTCGATCGTCTGCCCGGTGAATTCCGCGTTGAGCCGGAACATCTCCTTCTTGATGACCGCGAACTGCTCGGCCTGGATCGCGATATCGGCAGCACTGCCGGTCACGCCGCCGAGCGGCTGGTGCATCAGGATCCGGGCGTGCGGCAGGGCGTACCGCTTGCCCTTGGTGCCCGCGGCCAACAGGAACTCACCCATCGAGGCGGCCATGCCCATCGCGTAGGTGGCGATATCGCACGGTGCCAGCACCATGGTGTCGTAGACCGCCATACCGGCGCTGATCGAGCCGCCGGGCGAGTTGATGTAGAGGTGGATGTCCTTGGTCGGATCCTCCGCCGACAGCAACAGAATCTGCGCGCACAGCTTGTTCGCGATGTCGTCGTCGACTTGGGAACCGAGGAAGATGATGCGCTCGGAGAGCAGTCGCTCGTACACCGAGTCGACAAGGTTCAGCCCCTGCCCGGCGCCACGCATGTCAGTCACGACTGGATACCTGCTTTCTCTCTACGTCTTTGGAAACGCATTGGTCCTACGACGACACTAACCAACCTGAGCGGCCGTGCACTCCCGTACGGGCCCGCGTTCGCTCACAGCGTCACTTGGCGGTGTCGTCGGCCTCGTCGGCGTCGGTGTCCTCATCGGCGTCGGCAGCGTCCGCATCGGTGGTTTCGGTGGTGTCGGTGTCGGTGTCGGCGGCGTCCTCGCGCGCCGGCGGCCCGAAGAACTCGGTGGTGTCGACCACCGCACCGTCGGTGTCGGTCACGGTCGCCGCGTGCACCACGGCCGCGACGGTCAGCCCGCGCCGGACGTCGGCGAACATCGCGGGCAGCTGGTTGTTCTGCTGCAGGATCTGGATCAGCTGCTGGGGCTCGATCCCGTACTGGCGCGACATCAGCACCAGGCGCTCGGTGAGGTCCTCCTGCCCGACCTGGATGTCGAGCTTGTCGGCGACCGCGTCCATCAGCAGCTGGGTCTTGACGGCCTTCTCGGCCTCGGAGCGGTTGTCGGCGTCGAACTCCTCGCGGCTGCTGCCCTGCTCGGTCAGCGCCTCGGCGAACTTGTCCTCGTCGTGGTCGAGGCCGTGGATCGCGTTGTGCAGCGTCTCGTCGACCTGAGCCTCAACAACCTTCTCCGGCAACGGAACCTCGGTCTGCTCCAGCAGCGCCTCGATGGTCTTATCGCGGATCTGCTCGGCCTGCTGCACGTTCTTGGCCCGGCGCACCTGATCGACCAGGCTGCTCTTGAGCTCGTCGATCGTGTCGAATTCGCTTGCCAGCTGGGCGAAGTCGTCGTCGGGCTCGGGCAGTTCACGCTCCTTGACCGACTTGACGGTCACGGTCACCTCGGCATCCTGGCCGGCGTGCTCACCGGCGGCGAGCTTGGTGGTGAACACCTTGGACTCGTCGGCCTTGAGGCCCTTGATGGCGTCGTCGAGGCCCTCGATCAGCTGACCGGAACCGATTTCGTGGGACAGCCCCTCGGTGGACGCCTCGGGCACCTCGGTGCCGTCGATGGTGGCCGACAGGTCGATCGAGACGAAGTCGCCCTCCTGCGCACCGCGCTCGACCCCGGTCAGGGTGCCGAAACGGGCGCGCAGCGACTGCAGCTCGGCGTCGACCTCGTCATCGGACACCTCGATCGGGTCCACGGTGACCTTGAGCGCCTCGAAGTCGGGCAGCTCGATCTCCGGACGAACATCGACCTCGGCGGTGAACACCAGCTCCTCGTTGTCCTCGAGCTTGGTGATCTCGATCTCAGGCTGGCCCAGCGGCTTCACATCGGAGGTCGTGACGGCCTCGCTGTAGCGGCTCGGCAGCGCGTCGTTGACCACCTGCTCCAGCACGGCGCCACGGCCGATGCGGGCCTCCAGCAGCTTGCGCGGGGCCTTGCCGGGGCGGAATCCGGGCAGCCGGACCTGCTTGGCGAGCTCCTTGAACGCGCGGTCGAAATCGGGCTCAAGCTCGGTGAAGGGCACCTCCACATTGATGCGCACCCGCGTGGGGCTCAACTGCTCGACCGTGCTCTTCACTCTTGTGCTCCTAGATAGTTCTGTCGTACTGGCGGGCGAGTCGGGGTGACAGGATTTGAACCTGCGGCCTTCCGCTCCCAAAGCGGATGCGCTACCAAGCTGCGCTACACCCCGTGTGCATCGTCGGCCGCACGCCGAAGCCGGCGAACGGACCACGCGAGATACTACGTGCTGGCGACACGGGCCCTTCAATTGGATTTGGTTCGGGGCGCACCGGTACAGTGCTGGTGCTGCACATGCGGGCGTAGCTCAATGGTAGAGCCCTAGTCTTCCAAACTAGCTACGCGGGTTCGATTCCCGTCGCCCGCTCCACCAGCTACCAGCGCAAAGGCCGTCGAACAGGAGTTCGGCGGCCTTTCCTGTACCGCGCCCGTACCGCCACTTGGGTGCACATCGCCAGCCGACTCGGGCGCGCAACACACTCTCCATGAGGCTCCTGAGCATGGAGTTACTGGTGTTTCTCATGCTCCCCCAGAGCCACCCCGCGCACGGCGTGTCGGTCTCGTCTGCGCCGCCGAGCCTCGTAGCGTGAATCGCATCCGGGCACGAAAGGCAGGTCGGTCGCAGTGGACGTGGCAAAGGTACTTAGGGACGCCTGGCAAGCAGTCCAGGACTCTGGCGTCCCCGATGAGATGCAAGAGATCGCCTTCAATCGCGCCGTCGACCTTTACGGGTATGCACCCTCGATCGCGCAACCCCCGATCACGACCCCTTCACCCGCTCGAGGGTCAGGCGACGCCTCGGGTACATCGAACAGCTCAGTTGCATCAGGTTCCAGTACGGGTGCGTCGAGTGGAAGCGCCAAGACGGAAGCGGCCTTCTACGAGACGATGAGCAATGCAACCGGGATCAGCACGGAAGCTCTACTTAGATTCATCGACATCCACGACGATGCTCCCCGTATCGCCCTAAAGACGTCCCAGCTCCCCAGCGTCACATCTAAGGCGCAAAAGGTCGTTTCCTTGTTGATCATCCTCGCGCGCCACTACTACAACGACGAGAACGAAATTGAACTGGCGATTTGTTCAGAGGAGTGCAAGCGGTTGAGCTGCATTGACCAGAATCTCAAGCGCAACCTCGGTCTGATACCCGATCTGATGCTTACTGGAACGGGAACAAACACCAAGGCGAAGGTCAGAGAACCGTTGGTCAAGTCCTCCGCCGAGACCTTAAGGAAGCTCGGAGTCAACGTCGATTGAGCGCAACCGGCAGTCTCGCACTGGTCGAGGCAGGATTTCTTGCAGCGAGCTTGCCCGCTGCCGTCGTGTCCGATCTGCTGGACGCTTACTCAGAAGCCAAGCGTCGTTATCATCTAGATGATCTGCGGCCGAGCGCTGTTGAGGGAGGCCGTTTCTCGGAGGCAGCGTTCCGCATCCTCCAGTGGGAAACTACGGGGCAATTCACGCCCCTCGGTACGACCCTCACCCGAGTGCCAACGCTGGTGAACCAGCTGGAGAGCCAAACACAAGCGGCTGACAGCGTTCGGTTCCATATTCCTCGCACACTCCGCGCGATCTACGACATCCGCAACAAGCGGAACATCGCCCACCTAGCGGACGGGATCGACCCTAGCCGTCAAGACGCAACCTTCATCATCCATTCGATGGACTGGGTACTCGCCGAGTTGGTGCGGCTCTACCACAACGTCACCTCCGATCAAGCTCAATCCCTCATCGAAGATCTTGTCGCCAAAGAGATTCCAGCGATGCAGATGTTCGACGATTTCCCAGTCTTTCTGAAGGACATGTCCCAGCCAGATCAAGTCATGACCTTGCTGTACTGGCGGGGAGCCACAGGGGCGAGCCGCGCCGAACTACAAGACTGGATGACAGCCAAGAGCGCGAAATCGAATATGTCCTCGACATTGACCCGGCTCAAGCAAAAACACTACGTACACGACAACGGCTCTCTGATTCGCATAACGATCCCCGGTGAGCAGTATGTGGAGTCCAAGAAGCTCATCGAACCTGCCTAACCCCTCAGCGGCACAACGTTCTCCCCGTAGACCGGTGCGGCCGCCATCGCATCCAGAGCACCCATCGCCTCGGCGTGGTCGTCGGTGTTGAACAGGTGCGCGTACACCGTCAGCGTCGTGGTGACCTTGGCGTGGCCCATGAACCGGGCGATCTCCAACGGTGGCCGCCCTGCCGCGATGCACAGAGACGCGTAGGTATGCCTCAGCGCGTGCCACGACACCCCGGCCGGTAGTAGTGCACATCGGTCGTCGGTGTCGGTTGCAATCCGATTCGCCCGCAGCACCGCAGGCCGATACACCGCCTTGTAGAACGTGGCGTGGCGGAGCGGCACGCCCCAGTCCAACCGAAGCCGTGCCACAGCCTCCCCCACCGTCAAGTCCGCCAGGGTAGACGCCTGCCGGAGAGCCTTCTGGTTCGAGGTCTCGGCTACCTCGTCGGTCACAGGGTGTTCGGTGGTCGCTACGAGCTGCTGAGCCTCTCCGGGGGCAACCGGACCACTTTCGGCCGGCAACTCGGCAGGGACCACAGCAACCTGTGAAGCGGTGCTGTGTACGGTGAGCTCGCTCGCCACGCGGTCCTGCTTGGCGGGCGTGGTCCGTACCCCGGTGGGCTTCTGCGGGATCAGCGCCACGCTCGGGAACAGCGGGGCAGTCGGCTCGTTCCGGCGCGGGTGCACAGCCAGGTAATCCCGCAGCACGGCCGTCGTCGCAGCGGGCAGCGGCACCTTACGCCGCGAGCCCTTGGTCTTGGGGGTGACGTACTTCCAATGAGGCGACTTGTCGTCGAGATCCTTCGGCGCGAACCAGACTGCTGTCCGCTCCACGCTCACCTGACCGGGCTTGGGACGGGCGTTCGGGTTGACGCTCGGCGGTGGCAGAATCACGTCACCTACCTGCAAACCCGCCAACTCAGCCGCGCGTAACCCTGACCACGCCGCCAGGTGAACCAGGACGTTGTACGGCCAGGGCGTCGCCGCTACGAGCGCGGAAACCTGAGCGGCGGTGAGGAACTGATCGGGGTCGTCGTGGGTAGCTGCGCGGCCGGTGTTGTGATCAGTCGGCAGCTTCACGTAGTCCGCCGGGTTGGAGTCCAGCCGTCCATCCGCCACAGCCTGCCCGAGCACCTGCTTCACGAGGAAGTACGCATTCCGCACGGTGCTCGGGGCTTTACCCGCCGCACTCATCCTCGCCACCCACTCGCTGATCTGGTCGCGAGTGATCTTGTTGATTGGGTACTCGCCGAAGGTGTTGTCGATGCGAAGGTTCGCGAGCCGCTTGTGCCGCTTGACCGTGGCGGTAGGCCCCTCGGTGGACGTCGGAGCCAGGGCGTCGGCGTAAGCAGCGCGGGTGGTCTCCTTGAGGTCATGACGACTGGCGAGCCACGCCTGTGCAGCCTCCCGGAACAGGAGCTTCCCCGCCGCAGGATCAAACGCCGCACCTCGCGTCCGCGCCTCCTCAGCGCGCGCCGCGTAGGCTCGCGCGGCCTTCTTGGTGGTGAACCCGCCACGGGTACGGTGCTTACCGTCGGGCGTCCGCCATTTCACGATGTAGCTCGTTGCGCCCCTGGCGGTCTGACGCTTCTCCACAGACGCCATAACTAGAACCTCTCCAGCTCAGCGTCGGTGAAGGTCACCGGCGGCAACGTGGTCGCGCCGCCAAGGCTCGGCTTTGGAACCTCGTCCGGTGTCGTGGGCGGCAGCAGGTCACGGGTTGTGGCCTCGAAGAACTTCTGTTCGAATGCCACAGCTCTGCGGTCACGTGCGGCCCGTTCGCGGTCAAGCTGGATACGGAGGCTGTCGGAATCGACCCGGTCGTAACGCGGGTCGCGGTGCCTACGCCCGTTCGACATCACGCACTCACCGCCACAGGGGACGCCTCGGCCGCGTTGTAGATTCGGCGGACGGTGGACGGCTGCCAGGTCGGTCGGCCAGCAGGCGAGAGAATTCCCTCGGCCTCCAGGGCTTCGGCGATCCGGCCGAAGCTCAGGCCCGCGTTGCGGTCCATGACAATCCGCCGCACCACACCCGGCTTGGCGAGACGGGGACGGCCAATGTGCTCACCTCGGCGCTTCTTGGCGGCAAGCCCGGCCTTGGTACGTTCAGAGATCAGCTCACGCTCATACTGCGCGAAGCTCATCATATTGTGGGCGACCATCCGCCCAGCGGCAGTGGTCAGGTCCACGCCCAGGTCAAGCGCGACGAGGGACCAGCCCTGTTGCTGGGCCGATTCAATAATGTTCGCGGCGTTGACAATTGACCGGGAGAGCCGATCTAGCTTCGCAACTATGAGGCCATCCGCTTGCCCAGAAGCCAACAACTGCAACATATCCAGCAGTTCCGGTCCGATGACCTTGCCGCTCACACCCTCGTCTGCGCGGTGCTCGACCAACCACCCCCGGCGATCGGCGTCGGCCTCGATGGCGTGTCGTTGAGCTTCCAGCCCGTTCCGGCTGTTGGCCTGCTCTTCGGTGCTCACACGGCTGTAGCCCAGCATCAGCACATTCGGCTCTCCCATGCGCTGTCTCCCTTCACGTTTCGGGGCCTAACCGGACGGTTACGCCTTCCGCCCCGAAATCTACGCCACCGTCAGAACTTACGTGTCGGCGAATACCGCTGTCCGAGTTTGCAATTCGCACTACACAACTACCTGCGCGGATCGTTGCGCTTGTTGTAGGCGCGCTCCTGTCGTGCCAGGTGTTCGTTAGCCTCGGCCATCGTCATCAGCCCCGTACCGGGAGATCGCCCGTCAGCTCCCCTGCCTGACTGAGAATGGCCGGGCGGTACATTCCCTGCCTCAGCCCACGCAGGTCCGCCAGCGGACAAATCAGGCCGACGTACGTGTGGGTCGGGCACGATCTCGGCGTCAACGATCTCGCCCTCGGTCGGAGGACCGCCCCTCACCACGCCCGGAGGCAGGGCAGGCGGACTGTCGGGGACGCCGCGTGCGGCGCGGCTTTCGGCGCGGGTCATCGTGCCAATACCCGCTACGACGCCCTCCCAGGGCTGCGGTCCGGCCGCTGCCACGGTCACCTCAGCCTGCGTGGGAGCGCGGAGTCCGGCACGGTCCAAAGCATCCCGAATGGCCGCCAGCTTCACCGCATCGCTCACGTCATCATCAACAGCGAGCTTCAACAGCTCTCGGGCCATTCTGTCCGCAGCCTCTTCAAGACGCTGGCGCGCTTTGCGCTTGGCCTGGGGTGCGCGGCCTCCGTGCGTACCGCAGACGCGTTGAGCCTCCATCGCGGGCTTCTGGCAGCGGTTGCCGTTCTTCCGGTGCGCGATGCACCGCCCCGCGTTGTTGCGCGGTTCCCACCACGGCTCGGTGTATTTCGCCATCTTCACTGGTTGTGGTTTCGAATGGTGCTCGCTGTGCTCGTCCGACACCTCCTCGGTCTCCACATCGCCCGATTCCAAACCCCCAACCTCATCGGCCAACTCATCGCTCATTCGTCGAAACCTCCTTCTTTCCAAAACCTTCAGACAGGCCGTAACCGGGCTACTCCCCGGTATTGGGGGTTGGTATTGTGGGAGAACCCCCAAGTATTGGGGGTGGAAAAACAGGGTGCTACCTGCGCGTAGTAGAGGAGTAGCGGGGGCAGCGAGTCGTAACTCTCTTTTATATTTCTCGCTACCTCTTCTCCGCTATTCCTGTCTCCCCTCTTAAAATTCCCTCTAGGGTAAAGAGATACCTCCCCTACTCCTCTAATACCAGCTGGTAGAAGCACTGCCCGTGCCCCTATTACGCCCCCACTACGACCTCCCCTACGACCTCCCCTACCGACCCACATCATCGTTTCCTCCTTATGCCGTCGTGGAAGTCATCGTCCCGCAGATCAATTCCGCGATACGCGGGTCGCTGTTGACCGCGTGGACCAACTTTTCCTTGGCCGATCTGGTTTCCAAACGCGGCGAAAATCTTCCTGCCGAGGTCGGCGCTACTCCCGGGGAGCCTTCCGTTGGCCTCGGCCCACAGCTTCCACTCGCCATACAAGACCTCCTTAGCAACCCGGTTCTCCGGGGCCAATACGCACCTTTCATCGACAAACTCCCGCAGCGGCGACGCCCCGGCCCGCAATAGTTCACCCACACGGTCAGCACTATGAGCCTGGGTGAAATGGCCGCCGTTAGCGTCCAGTCGCGCTAGCCCTTCCAAGGCCCAGTTGAAAATGCCGGGGAGTTCCAGTACGAGTTTGTTGACGAGGTCGGGGTCTTGGTCCGGGTGGTCAAGCCACGACACATCCATGTGCAGGCTCAGCACACGGTTGTTGATCGCACGGGCAGCATCAGGCAGCGTCGGTACTTCGTTACTGCAGAACATCAGCCGCGTCGGCAGTCGCGCGCTGTAGGCCTCCTTGAACTTGACCTCGATCGGCACCGCATCCTCGCCGGTGATCGCGAGGATTCTGCCGACCGCTTCGTTGCCGCGCACGGTCATTCGCTCGTCGGCAAACACAGCGAGCGGCTTACCGACGAGCTGCGCCAAACCGAATCTGCTAACCAGGGTCTCCGCCGTAATCCATGCACAGTTGGCCGGGCCGACCAGCCGGTCGAGAATCTTGGTGATCGTGCTCTTGCCCGACCGGGTAACCCCGATCAACATCAACATTTTGTGCAGATCGGTTCGCCCGCTCAGGACATACCCGAACCACTCTTGCAACAACGCATGCGCGTCTCCGTCACCAGGCCACACTTCGTCCAGAAACTGAAGCCACCGAGGCGCACTCGCCCTGGCATCATAGTCGAACCCCAGACAATGCAGGCTAAAGTAGGCTGGATCGTGGTCGAGGAACATGTGGTCTCTGACTCTCAGAAGACCATTACTGCAGGGAATTACGAGATGTTTGCGACCGTCGATCCAGCTCGCTGGCTCAACATCCTTGTCGACCAGAGACTCCAATGCCAAAGTCTCCACCAGCTCTTTGAGGCTCGCAGGCCGCGGATTCCACGGCACCTGCAACCCCTCTTTGTTGATATAGCGAGCAGTGCTGAGCATGTCCGAAAGGTGTTTGCGTAGTGCCCTTTCATCGAGATCGTCGTAGTGGTTGCCGACGTACCGATACCAACTCTCTCGCCAGAACAGCAGTGGTTGTCCTTGTGCACGTTGACGTTCCATGACAGCGCTTGCCACCAGCAGCGGTGTGTTGGGCGACGGCCACACGTTGCGGTCCAGACGCTCCAACGTCTCCGCCGGGTCGGAAAGCTCAGCCTGTGCACTCGCCCATGCCGCGAGTCGCTTGAACTCCTCCACCCTGCCACCGGCCGTTGAGTTGACCCATTCGTCTTTCAGTGCATCGTGGATGCGCTGCGCCGGATAGCAGCCGGCAATTGCCTCACGGAACCCCCAGCACAGTGCGTCACGCATTGAGTCGTGCCGACGCCCCGGCTCGGGGACAAATTCGGCCAGAGGACCTTTGATTGCATACTCACGTCCGCCACTCGTATGACTGGCCAGAAACTCTTCGACCTCGTACGGTGTTTTCGGATCGGCCTGCTCACCTGGCGCCGACAAGCACTCTCGCAGGACTGCTGGCAGCGAGGTCAACTCGCCGGTCTTGCGCCACGAATAGCTACCGCTCTCAGTGTCGGCCTTCTCATGGACCGACGGCGCGACGATGATGACGCCATTTCGCCCACGCACCTGGCCCACACGCGCAAATGCGCCTGCGCCGTTGCCGTAATGCTCGCCTGGCCCAACGGCAAACAAGTAGTGGCCACGGTCGCCAGACGTACGGGTGTTCTGTATCGCTCCGGCAGAACGCAACGCTTCCGCGACGCCCGTCAATCCCGGGCACTGCTCGGCGACAGCAAGATCGTTGATCGTCTGTAGGTCGGCTTCGTCGTAGTCGAAAATGACTGCACCACTGCGCCCGGCATGCAGGGCTATGCCGTAGTCGGGATTCGTCGCCCACCATCTGGTGATCTTTTCTGTGCGCCGAGTTGACCTTTTGTCCCAATTTCCGCCGACTACGCTCCCCGGATTCTTTGTCCCAGATTGCACGGGTAGCACATACCAACCGTGTTCGGCGTATGCCAAGGCTGCCTGGCCCGACGTCATTCCCGAAACGTCGGGGATAGTCAAGTGCCGCTGACCATCTGCATGATTAGCAACTCGCTTCTTCTCACGAACGCGACGCGTCCGAGGACGAAGCCGCCCCTCATCGTCGGACTCACGCCCGGACAGGGTGATGCCTGACTGCACCAACCACACTAGGAAACTCGAAGTCGAATCTTGCTGAGAAGATCCGTTATTCAACACTGCCTCGGACTGCTGGTCCGGGCTAAGAGGTAGAATCAACGCCGTACTCCTTCACAACGGTGTACTCCTTCTGAGGTAGCGGAGAGCCGGGGCGGCTGGCGAGGTTTCAGCCCCGGCTCTTTGCCTTCCTGGCGAGTCACCGCCCAGCCTTCTTCCGAGCAGCTTTGCCCTCTCGAATAGCCTTGCTGCGCTTGGCGAAATGCTCCTCACTGTTGGCGTGACGACCCTGGATCCAGCCCAATAGGTCATGTTCCGAATACAGTGCATTGCGACCGATCACCGTGGACTTGAGTTCGCCACGATGCCGCGCTTTGGTGATCGTCCCGACCGTCATCGTCGGAATACCCTGATCGATTAGCCATTCCGCAGCCATTTCGACGGTCATACTCGGCAGGTGCGGCCTGCGCAGCACCAAGACGTCCCCGAGTTCGGCGTCGTGAATGTGGCCGATGAGGCCACCGGAATCCTCCATTGCAGTTCTCCTCTTTTGTGCAGCAGCACAATTGGTGTCATTACTCCATTTAACGTACGCCAGTCAGCGCTAAACGTACCTCGGCAGTGTTCTCACGAGAGTTTCTGTGCAGCAACGCAATATGTCGAAAGATTGCAGACGCGACAAGCTGGCGGCGCGCTCTCACCGCACCGCCGGACTCGCATCGTCGGTCAGTTAGAGGACCAGCGTTCCGTCTGTGACGGTGACCTTCAACTCGAATGAGAACGGTCCGTAACACTCCGGATTCCGTTTCGCTAGTTGCAAAGTGACCATGCTCAGCGCCGAACGTAGCGACTCCAACGCCTGCGTCGAGCAGCCGCACCCCCGAATCACGATGGATTCCAGGTCTGGAAGTTCGTCTCTTTCTTCGGCCGGTAGCCACTCTGCATCAACATCTTCCATACCGTCAGCCTCAAGAGTCTTGGCCACTATTTTGTGGCCGTCGTCCATGAAGTCGTATCGCGTCCCTGCGACAGGTACATATCCCATAATTTCGTTCCCTTCCAAGGTGATTGACGACGCAATCGCTTTCCGGGCAACGAAAAGGCACCCCGGAAAGCGACCCCGTTCTGCACTGTTGTGCAGGCGAGATGTCTTTCCGGAGTGCCCCTAGTATCTGTCGTCGCGAGTATGAGTCCTTGGGAGGTTGGCTACTCCGATCGCGTTGTGCCCGGGTGGGTTCGTGCACGGCCTCTCGAGCTCGAGGCGGTAGACCCTTGGACTTTTTGCAAGCGATGTAGATATGCAGTTGTGCGGTCAGCGTATCAGCGCCAGACCGTGTGCGCAATGGGCGACCGCCAGAATGCCCGCCAATCGTGCCGCAGACCGAAGCGCCCACCTTTCCGGGTCCCTACGGCCGATCTAGTGTCACGGGAGCCAGGAAGTCCCTCAGCCCGGAGTACCGTATCTGGCGGAGGTGTGTGCGGCGAGCGAGTCCCGGGATCACAACGTCTTACCGGCGCACTTTTTGACGAGGGTGTGTAGAGCTACGCGACGACTCGCACGACTTCCACAACGGGACCCGCCCAGGTCAGCCTGGGCGGGTCTCGGCATTCAGTTCGGGTAGGGCGGCGTCAGGCCGACACCCATCCCACGAAGAACTGCTCACGCGGGACTTGAAGTAGCCACTCGCCACACGAATTGCAGGTGGGCACCAGAACGAGCCACTGCCCCGAGCTGAACGTGAGACCGGTGCGCGTGAAGTCGAGGCAGGTCGGCCCGTGCCACTGGCATCCGACGCCCCCGCCGACTTCCTCAACGAGCCAGCGGTCGGGCGTGTAGCCCGCGCGGAACGCATGCACCCGACCGGGCTTGCCGGCGATGACACCGAACAACCCGTACCAGCTCGCGGGATGATCCGGGTCAAACTGCGGCGGAACTGCAGCGACAGAGGCGTCGGAATCGCCAGGGAGGGTGTCGGGGATCTGTGGCGCGATGAACTCCTCTGCACTCGGGTTCAGTGCTCGCACAGCTCTCACCGCGTCCAACGTATCGCGCACCTTCGCTCGGACGGCGACGTCGTTCAAACGGAACCGGCGACGATCATCCCACCGCTCGCCCTCGCGGATAGCAGCGGCGACCTGTTCAGCGGCCGCATCGTTACGGACCACACCGCTGGGCAGCCAATCGAGTTGCAGAATTCCGTAGATTCGTTGCTCGTTCAGATCGTCCGAGACGTAGTCGATTCCGTCTTGCGGCGCGCCGCCTAACTCACCAACCGGATTTCCGATACTGCCCAGCGGAGGAGGTCGGTAACCGGGGTAGCCACGCCGCCGCGCGTTAGCGCGACGCCGCCACGCTTGCCGCTCCGAGGCCGGCAATGCGTTGAAGTCGAAGCCACCGCCCCGGCATTCGTCGTCTTGATCGTGCGCGCTCATTCTGCTTCCTTCTCTTGTTGCATGACAAAGTCGTATAGAGCTTGTGAGGAGTAATGCCGGACGCCCTGGATCAGGTGGTACCGGATTTGTCGCTCGTTGGTCTTGACGCGGATGTACCGCGCGGACACCGGGATACCGAGCGTGTCGGTAATCCACTGCGCCGCAGCGTCCGCTTTGCGGATGTTGGGTACCGGTGAGAGATGCAGACCCGGTGGCGGGTCGGGTGCGGTATAGATTCGGGACACTTCGAGAGTTCCTCCAAATGCGGGGCTTCACTGGGTAACTGACTACATATTTTACGCCAGTTCCGTATCAAAAGCGTTCACGCAAAGAGCAACGACGTACCAATACCGTTTGCAGACAAGACATTCTGTAGCTTGCACTGCGCGGCGGGAGTAGCGTTTACCGCGAAGGCGAATGCGCGATAACGCAATTCGACAACCTGTATAGGAGTTACGATGCGCACCACTCTCAGCCCGAGCTTCCTGGCGGCACTCGAATCAATCGGTTTGTCTGGCCGGGAATCTCGCGGCTACAACACCAAAGGCGATGTCCTAGTTAGCCACTCCAAAGACGGCGTCGACCTCAACACGATCTGGGGACAGATCGCGGAGGTGAATGAGGTTTGGAATCAACAGCGTTCAGCGCTGACCCGAGTTCTGAGCTACTGGACGACCAACGCCGCCGACGCCATCCCGCAGGGCATCGCCAACGAATCCCTGGAAGAGGCATCGGAGTTCGGCGTGCCGGAGGCAGCACGCGTTCCGGCGCTGGCGCTCCCGCTGGGCTACACGCTCAAGGACTACGATTCGCGTGCCGCGTTTACATGGAAGTTTCTGCGGGACAGCACTGCTGAGCAGATTCTCGCACAGGCCAATAACATCATGACCGCCGACAACAAGCTCATCAACGGCACCATCCTGCGACGGCTCTTCGACCCCAGCGAGGGTGCAAATGAGCTCAGCCAACGGGTCTTCGGCCTCTGGAACGGCACCGACAGCGTCGTCCCTCCCCCGTACATGGGCAAAACCTTCGACTCGTCGCACACGCACTACTTCGTGAGCGGCAACGCCCAAATCGATTCCGCCGACGTCGAAGACGCCATCAACCACGTCACCGAACACGGCTACGGCGTGTCTGCTGGCAGCCAGCTGCTCGTGCTGTGTAACACCACCGAAGCCGACTACATCGCCGGATGGCGGGCGAACGTCGAATCACGCACCAGCGGCCCAAAGGCAAAATTCGACTTCGTCCCCAGCACCAACGCTCCCGCATTCCTCACCGACGAAACTATCATCGGCGCACAGGCACCCGCCGCGTACGAGAACCTGCCGGTGCTCGGCAGCTACGGACGCGCCTGGGTCATCGCCCACGACTACGTGCCTACCGGTTACGTGGCGGTCGTGGCGAGTGGCGGGGCGAACTCCAGCAACAACCCGATCGCTGTTCGGCAGCACACCAACACCAACTACCAAGGGCTGCGGGTGATCCCGGGCGGCGGTCGGTACCCGCTGCAGGATGCCTTCTATCAGAGGACGTTCGGCGTGGGCACCCGACATCGCGGCGCGGCGTGCGTCTTCCAGGTCAAGGCCTCGGGCGACTACGAAGCCCCCACCACGATCCCGGTGTAGGTCCGTCATGCCCTCCGATCCGAACGCCATCCCCGGCGGAAGCGAATTCTGCCACGGCCCCGGCCTGGAACCCGAGCAGTACCGCGACCTGCCGCCTAGCCAAGGCGGACGCTACCGGGGCACTACTCCGCCCACCGACGACGCACCCGGTCGTGAGCTGCCCACCTAGCCCACAGCGCGGCACATTCTAGCCACCCATCCCAGCGAGCGCTGGCGGCCGTCCGGTCGGTTCGCAACCCTCCTCAGCCGGACTGTCGTCAGCGCTCGCGCCTTATGCTTCGCGCAAGCGTTCGAATCACTCGCTCCGTACCGCGCCTGTACCGCCAACTGCGCGTTTGCTCTACCAGTAGCGCTCCGTCCCAACCGACCCGGTTCGCGCCGGTTCGCGCTGGTCCGGCCCGATTCGCGCCTATCCCCACCAGCGCGAACACATTGCCCATCCGCATGGGTATAAAACTTCCAAACTAGCTACGCGGGTTCGATTCCCGTCGCCCGCTCCACGAACCGCCCTGACCGGGCGGTTTTCGTCATGTCGGGGGCTTGCGCCCCCGCCCGGACCCACGTTGCCATCAGCTAATGGCATAAATGCGACGGCGGCGTCCCGGACCTGCCCCGCCGGATACCACGGCTCAGCGGATTCTTCGCAAGTATTCAGCGGATCGCTACCCGACTCGCATGCCTTCTACAGGGTCACCACGTTCCTCCCAATGACGGTTCCGAAACGCGATCAGAGGAGGTCGAACAATGGCCGACGGGAAACTCTCCACCCGAATTCGACCCACCCCGCAGCCACTGCGGACCCTGCTCGACCAGCACCAACCACGGCCGCCTTTTCGAGACCGGATCGACGTCGCGGAGTTCGCCGGCGGAATAACCCAGGTTCCGGCCAAATGGCCGTCCCTACGATTCGGAAGCCGTTGGGTCAATAGTCTGTGGCTGGTGGCGATCGGCCTCGTCGGGCTCCTCGTCGTCGTCGCCGTGGCCCAGCAATTGCGGACCTACGGGTGGATGCAGAATTTCATCGCACATTACCCGGGGACCTCGGCGACCTTCGCACCCGCGGTGACCGACGGCTTTCCCGCCTGGCTGCGCTGGCAGCATTTCTTCAACATCGTTTTCATGATGTTCATCATGAGGTCGGGATTGCAGATCCTGGCCGACCATCCGCGGCTCTATCTGAATTCCGGATGCAAACCGGGCACCGAATGGCTGCGGATGCGCGACGAGGTCCCGGCCGACCGCATGGACAAGCAGAACCCGGGACGGATCTGGACCTCCAAGGACGATGCGGTGACCCTGCCGAAATGGCTGGGGATTCCGGGTTTCAGCCACTCGATCGGACTGGCCCGCTGGTGGCACTTCGGCTTCGATCTGCTGTGGCTGCTCAACGGGGTGATCTTCTACGTGCTGCTCTTCAGCACCGACCAGTGGCGGCGCCTGGTCCCCGAGTCGTGGAGCGTGTTCCCGAATGCGCTGTCGACAGCCATTCAGTACGCCTCGTTGAACTTCCCCGCCAACGAGGGCTTCACCAACTACAACGGGCTGCAGCTGCTCGCCTACTTCGTCACCGTATTCGTCGCCGCGCCACTGGCTCTGGTCACGGGCCTGCTGCAGGCGCCCGCCGTGGCGGCCCGATTCGGCACCGGGCGCGGCCCGTTGAACCGGCAGGTCGCGAGGACGATCCACTTCGCAGTTCTGGTCTGGATGCTGGCCTTCGTCGCCGGTCACGTCACCATGGTGCTGGCCACCGGCGCGGTGGGGAACCTGAACCACATCACGTTGGGCACCGACAGCCATTCCTATTGGGCCATCGCGATATTCGCGACAGCACTCGCCGTCGTCACGGTGTTGTGGCTGATTGCGACGCCGGTCACGCTCAGGTACCCGCGCCTGGTGCAGAAGACCGGCCGGTTCGTCGTCGGCTGGGCCAAGGCGCTGATGGAGCGCATGCAGCCGACCGCGTCGTATCGCGAGCGGGACATCACCCCCTACCACTGGGCCAACGGTCGTCCGCCGGCATCGGCCGAGTACCACCGCCTTCGGCAATCCGGCTGGGCGGACTACACACTGCGGATCGAGGGCCTGGTGCGCCACCCGGCGCAGCTTTCCTACGCGGCGCTGCTGGCGCTGCCCAAACACGAGCAGATCACCCAGCACTTCTGCATTCAGGGCTGGTCCGGTGTGGCCAAATGGGGTGGCGTCCGAATGCGGGACATCCTCGACATCGTGCAGCCGTTGCCGACGGCTCGGTGGGTGGTGTTCTATTCGTTCTCCGACGGGCCCGAGCCGGACACCGGTCGCTATTACGACTGCCATCGGATCGAGCACATGCGCGCCCCGCTGGCCCTGCTGGCATACGAGATGAACGGTGCGCCGCTCGGCGAGGCCCACGGCGCGCCGCTGCGTCTGCGCAACGAACGCGAACTCGGCTTCAAACAAGTCAAATGGATCGCGGCGATCGAATTCGTCGAGAGTTTCAAAGACGTCGGATGGGGTCACGGCGGTTACAACGAGGACCACGAATATTTCGGATATCGGATGCCGATCTAGCCCACGCAGCCTTTCACAATTGAATATCGCAAGAAATAGCGCCTTTTCAGGCTATTGGAGGTAGAGATGATGAAGATCCGTCTGGTGACGGCAATTGTCCCGGCGGCCGGTGCGGTAGCCATCGCATTGGCACCCATCGCGCAGGCCGCGCCCGTCGCCGCCACACCCATCGCAAGTCAGCACATCGCCCCGGCTCCGCAGACCTGCACCAGCACAGCCGCGGGCAGCGAATGCATGTCGCCGGGAAATGCGCAGATCAACGACTCGCCGCCGTTCGTCGACAATTTCCCGATGTACGGGGCGTTCCCGTGGATTTTGTGAGCGGCCTCGTTCCGGCTCCGACCCGGTAACGATCGGATCGCGCATATCGATGCAGGTAGCAGTTGCATCTAGCATCGTCTGGACTGGTGTTCACCAGCGTTTTCGTGAGCGCCAGTTCGGAGCGCAGGAGCCGCACTATCGATGATGCGGCCGAGGAGGATCGGTGAAGGACCAGGCTGTCGTGGCGATCGACGGCCGCTGCCTGCCCGAATTCGACGGTGTGCGCGAGGCCTTCGCCCGTAATTTCACCGACCGCGGCGAGGTCGGCGCCGCCGTCGCGGTGTGGGTCGAGGGTGATCTGGTGGTCAACCTGTGGGGTGGCCACGCCGATGAAGCCGCGGCCCGGCCGTGGCGGGAGAACACGCTGGCCAGCGTCTTCTCCGGGTCGAAAGGTCTCACCAGCACCTGCGTGCACCTGCTCGCCGACCGTGGCGAGATCGACCTGAACGCACCGGTCGCCAGGTACTGGCCGGAGTTCGCCCAGGCCGGCAAACAGGACATCACGGTGGCCATGGTGCTCGGCCACCGCTCCGGGGTGATCGGCCCCCGACAACCGATGAGCTGGCGCGACGTCACCGACTGGGACGGGGTGTGCGAGCGGATCGCGGCGGCCGACCCGTGGTGGCCGCCCGGCTCGGCCCAGGGCTATCACGTCGTGACCTTCGGATTCATCCTCGGCGAGGTGATCCGCCGCATCACCGGCCGCACGGTCGGCCACTACCTGCGCACCGAGATCGCCGAGCCGCTCGGCATCGACGTCCACATCGGGCTGCCCGCCGCCGACCATCACCGCTGCGCGGACATGGTGAACAAACCGAGCGTGCGCGGCCTGGTCGCCGACAACGACATCAGCTGGCCGCCGGAGACCCTCGGCGATCACCCGATGGCCGGCTGGGCCGTGTCGATGAACTCGGTGCCCGACGACGAGCTCGGCGTGCACGCGATCGATGCATGGCGCTCGGCCGAATTCCCGAGCACCAACGCGCACGTATCGGCGCTCGGGATGGCGACGTTCTACAACGCCCTGGCCCAGGAGAAGCTGCTCAGCCGGGAACAGATGGAGCTGTGCCGGATCTCGCAGGGCGGCTTCGACAACGATGTGGTGCTGGGGCCGCGCGTCGCCGATCACGGGTGGGGCCTGGGCTACATGCTCAACCAGCGCGGGGTGGCCGGGCCCAACCGGCGCATATTCGGCCATGGCGGATCCGGAGGCTCGTTCGCGTTCGTCGACCTGGAGCACCGGATCGGATACGCCTACGTGATGAACTACTTCGACGCCACCAAGTGCAATGCGGACCCACGCACGGTCGCGCTGTCCAACGAGGTCTACTCCGCTCTCGGCGTAATCTGACGGCCGTTCGCGGCCCCGGCGGCATCGTTTCCTGTAGGTACGCTGGGAGCCATGAACAGCGTCGTGCTGGTACTCATCATCCTTGTCATCGCCGCGGTGGCCTTCGCCGTCTACAGCTCGTCGAAGGCCAATGGCCGCCGCTCGGCGGAATCCCTGGCCGACGCCAAGGCCGAAGCGCGCCGCCTCATCGAACGCCTCGGCGGCCAGGTGCTCAACCTGACCGGCACCGACGATGCGTCCAAACAGGCCATGGCCGACGCCTCGGAGCGCTACACCGCGGCGTCCTCGCAGATCGACCAGGCCACGACGCCCAAGCAGGCCGCGCTGGCCAGAGAGAGCGCGATCGAGGGCCTGTACTACGTGCGTGCGGCCCGCACCGCGATGGGTATGGATCCCGGCCCCGAACTCGAATCGCTGGCCGGCCAACGGTCGGCGGGTTCGGTCACCGAGGACCGGCAGATCAACTTCGAGGGCCGTGACATCGAGGCCTCGCCCGCGCCGTCGCAGCGCACCCCGAACTACTACCCGGGCGGCCGGGTGGCCGGGCGCCCGGTGCCTGCCGGCTGGTACTCCGAACCGTGGTGGAAGCCCGCGCTGGTGGCCGGCGCATGGGGGCTGGGATCGGTGTTGCTGTTCGACGCGTTGTTCTCCGGTATGCACGGGGTCCACTACGGGGCACAGGGTTTCGAGAGCGGTTACGGTGACGGCTACGCCGACGGGTTGGCGGCCGGGCAGGACGGCGGGATGGACGGCGCGGACGGTGGTGGCTTCGACGGCGGCGCGGACGCGGGCGGTTTCGACGGTGGTGGCTTTGACGGCGGCGGCTTCGATTTCGGCGGTGGGGATTTCGGCGGCTTCTGATCCGGCCGAACACATAGCGCGCATACATCAACTGCCAAGCAACGATGGCCAGCGGCCGTCGAGGACTGACTGATGCCGGACGGCGGGTGATCAGACCTTGCCGTTGAAGTCCGTCCACGCGGCCCGCAAGCCCTGTTGACCGCCGTCGATATGGGCGCGGATCTGAGTGGCCAGCTGCTCGGAATCGCCCGCTTCGAGCGCCGCGACCATGGCCTTGTGTTCGGCCTGCACACGGTCGAGCGCGTGGGTGCTGTGAACGTAGAACCTCGAGTACGGTTCGAGCTGGTGGTAGAGGCGTGAAATCACATCGAATCGGATCGGAAGCGCTGCGAGACGGTACATGTCGAGATGGAATCTGAAGTTCACCTGTGACCAGCCCTCGGCACCGAGCTCCTCAATGTGGTCCATCCGTTCGACCATGCTCCTGAGGTGCGCGGCATCGGCCCGCGACACCCGCAGCACAACGTGTTCGGCGAAGCTCGGCTCGACAAGCTTGCGCAGGTCGTAGATCTCGTTGACTTCAGCCAGGTCCAGGGACGCCACGAAGTTGCCCCGGCCGGGCTCGCTGCGGACCAGACCCTCGCCCACAAGCGTGCGGATCGCCTCCCGCAGCGGGATTCGGCTCACGCCGAATTGTGCGGCGAGGTCGGTCTGCAGAAGCCGATGCCCTGGGGGAAAGATTCCGTCGACGATCGCGGAACGGAGGGTGTCGGCGATCCGATCGGGGTTGTTGGCGGCCTCCTCGGCGAGTGGGCTCGCGGTCATGGTGTATGCATACGCTGAATACATTTACCGCGCAAGCAACGGGTCACGGCGATTCGGCCGCACCAGGTTCGCCGGCCGCAGGATCTCCTGCAGCTGCTCGCGGTCAAGCAGGCCCGAGTCGATTGGCGAGTTCAACGACGCTGCGGTCCGAGGTCGATGCGAGCGCCGCCAACTTCGACGCGGCGACGTAGCCGATGTGCGGGTTGAGCGCGGTGATCAGGCCGATCGAGCTCGCCACCCTCTGGCGCATGTGCTCGACGTTGGCTGTGATGTGCGGGACGCACCGGATGGCCAGGGTGTCGGCGGCGGCGGCGAGATGGCTGATCGACTGAAGCAGCTTGTGCACCATCACCGGTTCGAACGCATTCAGTTGCAGCTGTCCGGCCTCGGCGGCCATGGTGATCGTCATGTCATTGCCGATCACTTCGAATGCGACCTGACTGACGACTTCGGGGATGACCGGATTCACCTTGCCCGGCATGATCGACGAACCAGCCTGTGCTGCAGGTAGATTGATCTCCGCGAGGCCGGCGCGCGGACCTGAGGACAGCAGCCGCAGGTCGTTGCAGACCTTCGACAGTTTGACCGCCGCGCGTTTGACCACGCCGGAGATCTGGACGAAGACACCGGTGTCCTGGGTGGCCTCCACCAGATCGTCAGCCGTCACCACATTGATGCCGGTGATCGTCCGCAATGCTGTGCAGGCAAGGCGGGCATAGTCCGGGTGGGCATTGAGCCCGGTGCCGATTGCGGTGCCACCGAGGTTGATCTCGGTGGCCAAGACGGATGTCTCGTCAAGGCGGGCGATGTCCTCGGCGATCATGGTGGCGTAGGTGCCGAACTCCTGTCCCAATGTCATCGGGACAGCGTCCTGCAGTTGGGTCCGGCCCATCTTGATGTGATCGGCGAACTCGAGTGCCTTCGCGGTGAAGGCGTCGCCCAGCCCGGCGAGCGAACTGTGCAACCGGCTCAGCTCGGCCATCACCGCGATCTTGGCGGCGGTCGGGTACACATCGTTGGTGCTCTGGCCCAGATTGACGTGCTCGACGGGGTGCAGGTGGTGGTAGTCACCACGCTGGTATCCCAGCAGTTCGAGCGCCCGATTCGCGATGACCTCGTTGGCGTTCA
>NZ_JBSFPX010000073.1:0-31644 GCF_053588415.1 Mycobacterium sp. NPDC003449 | reverse complement strand
GTCGAGTGCCAGGGTGAACACAGGTCACCAACACACCGAGGAAGGTTCCACCATGAAGGTCACAGTTTTCGGCGCCACCGGCCAGATCGGGTCCAAGGTGGTCGAACTGCTCACCCAGGCCGGTTACGACGTCGAGGCCGCAGCACGGGCCTCGGGCGCCGACGTGCTCACCGGCGACGGCCTCAAAGAGGCACTCGCCGGATCCGAGGTACTCGTCGACGTGGTCAACTCACCGTCGTTTGCCGACGACGCGGTGCTGGACTTCTTCACCACCTCGTCGCGGAATCTGATCGAGGCGGCCAAGGCCACCGGCACCGGGCACTACGTCGCGCTGTCCATCGTCAACTGCGACGGGCTGCCCGAGAGCGGCTACATGCGCGCCAAGGTGGCCCAGGAGAAGGCGATCGTCTCCTCCGGGCTGCCCTACACCATCGTGCGGGCCACCCAGTTCCACGAGTTCGCCGAGGCGATCACGGCCTCGCTGGTGGTCGGCGACGAGGTACGCGTCCCCGACGCCCGGATCCAGCTGATCGCCGCCGCGGAGGTCTCCGGCGAGGTGGCTCGGGCCGCGCAGACCGCAGCGACCAACGGGTTGGTGAACATCGGTGGGCCCGAGAAGCTTTCGTTCGCCGAGATGGCCCAGATCGTGCAGGACAAGCAGGGTGAGAACAAGCCGATCGTCATCGACGACAAGGCAACGTATTTCGGCACTCTGGTCGACAACAACAGCCTGGTGACCGGGGACGACGGCATCCTCGCCGAGGTGCGTTTCGCCGACTGGATCGCCGGGCGCTGAGCGTCCGCCCACCACGACCAATCACTGGAGGATGACATGACGATCTCACCGGAGCGCGAGAAGGCGCTGCACGATGCGATGACCGTGATCCAAACCGTCACACCACCTTTCATTCCGGCCGATGCGGAGGTGATGACCACCATCATCGAATGGCCCGCGGGCTCGCCAGGGGCGCCACCGCACCGCCATCCCGCCGGACCGGCGTTCGGCTATGTGCTGGAGGGCGAGATGCTGTTCGAGTTGGAGGGTGAGGCGCCCCGGGTGATCAAGGCCGGCGAGGCCTTCTGGGAGCCCGGCGGTGACGTGATCCACTACTCGGATGCCAACAATCGCGACGACGTCGCGCTGCGTTTCCTGGTCAATATGCTGTGCATACCGGGCCAGCCGATGCTGGTCATCGTCGAGGATGACGAGCTCGAGGCCCGCAAGGACCGGCGGGTCCGGTAATGGCCGACTTCGGTGAGGTCGTCCGGTCCCGGCGCTCGTCGCGGATGTTCTTGCCGGACAAACAGGTTCCGCGGGAGCTGCTCGAGGAGGCGCTCGAGCTGGCGATCCGCGCGCCGTCGAATTCCAACACCCAGCCGTGGCACGTCTTCTTCGCGACCGGAGAACGACGGGCCCGGCTGGTGACGGCGCTGGTGGCGGCGGTCGAGGCGGCACCGCCCGCCATGGGCTCGGCGGGTCTGCCACCGCAATTCGCCCACCGGCGCAGGGAGAGTGGCGCCCTGGTGTACGGCGCGATGGGCATCGCCCGCGAGGACGCCGCGGCGCGCTGGGCGGCCCAACGGCGCAACTGGGAGTTCTTCCACGCGCCTGTCGCCGCGGTGGTCTGCATGCATCGCGATTTCACCAACGTCGACGCGCTGGGGGTCGGGATGTTCCTGCAGACCCTGTTGCTGGCGCTGGCCGAACGGGGAATCGACAGTTGCGTGCAGGTGTCCATCTCGTTCTACCCGGACGTGCTGCGGGCCGAACTCGACATCCCCGACGATCTGATGGTGTTGTGCGGGGTGTCGATCGGCTATGCCGACCCGAATTTCCCGGCCAACAACCTGACCATGCCCCGCAATCCGATCAGCGAGAACGTGGTGTTCTGCGACCGGTGACGGGTCGGCCACATTTCGTCACCTAGCGCTCATGGACACGTCATACGTTCGATGCCGTCCGGAGACCCGGTTGGGCGACCGTGCTGGTTATGAGCAGTTCATCTGTCCTCATCGCCGCAGATCGCTCCATCCCGGCGTCGGCCGATACGCCGCGCTACACCCTGTTGTTGTCCACCGACCCGACCCACATCGTGGAGGCGCAGCGCCTGCGCCACCAGGTGTTCACCACCGAACCCGGATTCGCTCTCACCGATGACCAGTCCGATGGTCTGGATGCCGACCGATTCGACGAATTCTGCGATCACCTGCTGGTCCGCGACGACGGCACCGGCGACCTGGTGGGGTGCTACCGGATGTTGCCGCCACCCGGGGCGATCGCGGCGGGAGGGCTGTACACGGCCACCGAATTCGACGTAGCCGGCCTGGACCGGTTGCGCCCCTCCCTGGTCGAGATGGGCCGGGCCGTGGTGCGCGCCGATCACCGCAACGGCGGTGTGGTGCTGCTGATGTGGGCGGGCATCCTGGCCTACCTGGACCGGTGCGGCTACGACTACGTGACCGGCTGCGTCTCGGTTCCGGTGGCGGGCAACGCCGACGGACCGCCCGGCACCCAGATCCGCGGGGTCCGCGACTTCGTGCGGCGCAGACACGCCGCCCCGGCCGAATACACGGTCTATCCGTTCCGCCCGGTGGAGCTCGGCGGTAAGGGCCTCGACGACATCGACCCGCCGTCGAGGACCACGGTTCCGCCGCTGATGCGCGGCTACCTGCGCCTCGGTGCGAAGGTGTGCGGTGAACCCGCCCACGACCCGGACTTCGGGGTCGGCGACTTCCCGGCACTGCTGGACAAGCGCCAGGCCGATATCCGCTACCTCAACCGGCTGCGCTCGGTCTCGGCGGCATCGGATATGGCCGACGGGGTGAACCCGTGAGCCCCGCCCCGCACCAACACGCGTGGTTACCGCGGGCCTCCTGCGATGCCAGCTGCGTGCACGCGGGCGGTGATGCCGCCGGGCGGCGGCCGGTGGTGTGGGTGCGGACCGCGGCGCGGATCGCGATGGCGATGGTGCTGGTGCCGGGGCTGCCGCTGCTGGCGGTGCCGCTACCCGGCCGGTCGCACCTGCAGCGGATGTACTGCCGGCTGATGCTGCGCTGCCTCGGGGTCCGGATCACCGTGTCGGGCGGACCGATTCGCAATCTGCAGGGGGTGCTTGTGGTCAGCGGGCACGTGTCGTGGATGGACATCTTCAGCATCGGCGCGGTGCTGCCGGGATCCTTCGTGGCGCGTGCCGACCTGGTGGAGTGGCCCGCGCTGGGCCGGTTGGCCCGCATCATGAAGGTCATCCCGATCGACCGGGGCAGCCTGCGTCGGCTGCCGATGGTGGTGAGCGCCGTCGCCGAGCGGCTCGGGGCCGGCCACACCGTGGTCGCCTTCCCCGAGGGCACCACCTGGTGCGGGCTGGCCTACGGCCCGTTCCGGCCGGCGATGTTCCAGGCGGCGGTCGACGCGGCCAGGCCGGTGCAGCCGCTGCGGCTGAGCTACCGGCACCGCGACGGACGGCCGTCGACGATCCCGGCCTTCGTCGGCGACGACGGCCTGTTGCAGTCGATCAGCCGGGTCATCACCGCGCGTCGCACGGTCTGTCACATCCATGTCGGGTCGCTGCAGCTGCCCGGCGACGATCGCCGCGAGCTGGCCGCACGCTGCGAGGCGGAGGTGCGTGGGGAGCAGCTGCTGCCCAGCGCACCCGCGCACGCCCTGGCCGCCTGACCCGGCGGGACGGGGGCACTCGGCGGGGCGGCTATCCTAGGTGGGTTATGGCCTCCACCGTGACCTCCTCCTCAGGCGGGCCGGTCTACCTCGATCACGCCGCCACCACCCCGATGCACCCCGCTGCCATCGAGGCGATGACCGCTGTGCTGGCTACCGTCGGCAACGCCTCCTCGCTGCACGGGTCGGGGCGCACGGCGCGTCGCCGGATGGAGGAGGCGCGCGAGACCCTGGCCCGGCTGCTGGGCGCCAGGCCGTCGGAGGTGATCTTCACCGCGGGCGGCACCGAGAGCGACAACCTCGCGGTCAAAGGGATCTACTGGGCCCGCCGCGACGCGGAGCCCGCGCGTCGCAGGATCATCACCACCGCGGTGGAGCACCATGCGGTCCTGGATGCGGTGAGCTGGCTGGCCGACCATGAGGGCGCCGAGGTGACCTGGTTGCCGGTGGACGCTGACGGGGCGGTGGCGCCGGCTGCGCTGCGCGAGGCGCTGCAGGCCGGCCCCGACGGTGCCGGTGACGTGGCATTGGTCACCGTGATGTGGGCCAACAACGAGGTCGGCACCATCATGCCGATCGCCGAGCTCGCGGCCGTGGCCGCCGAGTTCGACGTCCCGATGCACAGCGACGCGATCCAGGCGGTCGGCCACATCCCGGTCGACTTCGGCCTCAGCGGCCTCGCGGCGATGAGCGTCGCCGCACACAAGTTCGGCGGCCCGACCGGAGTGGGCGCGCTGCTGCTGCGCCGCGACACCGCGGCCGTGCCGCAGCTGCACGGCGGTGGTCAGGAACGCGATGTGCGTTCGGGCACACCGGATGTGGCCGCTGCGGTGGCGATGGCCGAGGCCGCCCGGGTGGCGATCGACGGGCTGGCCGACAGCAGTGCCCGGGTGCGGGCGTTGCGGGACCGGTTGATCGCGGGTGTGCTGGAGCAGGTCGAGGACGCCCAGCTCAACGGCGGCCGCGGCGCCGCCCGGCTGCCGGGCAACACGCACTTCACCTTCCGCGGCTGCGAAGGCGACTCGCTGTTGATGCTGCTCGACGCCAAGGGTGTCGAGTGCTCGACCGGTTCGGCCTGCACGGCCGGGGTGGCGCAGCCGTCGCACGTGCTGATCGCGATGGGCGCCGACCCGCAGGCCGCGCGGGGGTCGTTGCGGCTTTCGCTGGGGCACACCAGCACCGACGCCGATGTGGACGCCGTGCTGCGGGTGCTGCCCGCGGCGGTGGACCGGGCCAGGCAGGCCGCGCTGGCCAGCGCGGGGACGGGACGGTCATGAGGGTTCTGGTAGCCATGAGCGGCGGCGTGGACTCCTCGGTGGCCGCGGCCCGGATGGTCGACGCCGGTCACGACGTGGTCGGCGTGCATCTGGCACTGTCCGCGGCGCCGGGCACCCTGCGGACCGGGTCCCGCGGCTGCTGCTCCAAGGAAGACGCCGGCGACGCCCGCCGGGTCGCCGACATTCTCGACATCCCGTTCTACGTATGGGATTTCGCCGAGCGCTTCGCCGACGACGTGATCGACGACTTCGTCGAGTCCTACGCCAGGGGTGAGACCCCGAACCCGTGTGTGCGGTGCAACGAGCGGATCAAGTTCTCCGCGCTCGCGGCCCGCGCCATCGCGCTCGGGTTCGACGCGGTCGCCACCGGGCACTATGCTCGCCTGGCCGGTGGCAGGCTGCGCCGCGCGGTCGACGCCGACAAGGACCAGTCTTATGTGCTGGGCGTGCTCACCGCCGAACAACTCCGCCATGCGCTGTTCCCGATCGGAGACACCCCCAAGCCCGGGATCCGGGCCGAGGCCGCCGAACGGGGCCTCGCGGTCGCCGAGAAGCCGGACAGCCACGACATCTGTTTCATCCCGTCCGGGGACACCCAGGCCTTCCTCGGCGCCCGGATCGGGGTGCGCCGGGGTTCGGTGGTCGACGCCGGGGGCACCGTGCTCGCCGAACACGACGGTGTGCACGGGTTCACCATCGGCCAGCGCAAGGGTCTCGGCATCGCGGGTCCCGGCGCCGACGGCCGACCCCGCTACGTCACTGCGATCGACGCCGAGACCGGCACCGTGCGGGTCGGCTCGGCTGAGGATCTCGAGGTCTCCGAGCTGAGCGGCGAGGCGCCGATCTTCACCAGCGGTGTCGCACCGCGCGGCCCGGTCGAGTGCCAGGTGCAGGTCCGCGCGCACGGCGGTATCGCCGATGCGGTCGCCGAACTGCGCGGCGACCGGCTCGTGGTGAGCCTGCGGGCGCCGCTGCGCGGGGTGGCGCCGGGCCAGACGCTGGTGCTGTACCGACCCGATCCGGACGGCGACGAGGTCATCGCCAGCGCCACCATCGCGCGCGCGTGAGTGCGTTCGCGGCCGCGACCGGCGTCGGCTCCTGGCCCGGCACCGCGGCACGGCAGGCCGCCGAGGTGGTCGTCGGCGAGTTGCACACCCTGACCCATCTGGTGGAGCTGCCCGCCCGCGGGGTCGGTGCCGACATGATCGGCCGGGCCGGGGCGCTACTGGTCGACATCGGCATCGACACCGTGCCGCGCGGATACCGCGTCGCGGCCGGGCGGCGTGGCGCGGCGCTGCGGCGCGCGGTCAGCCTGCTCGGTGAGGACGTTGACGCCCTGGAGGAGGCGTGGGAGCGGGCCGGCCTGCGGGGCAGTGGGCGCACGGTCAAGGTGCAGTCACCCGGCCCGATCACGCTGGCCGCCCAACTGGAGCTGTCCGGGGGACACCGGGCGATCACCGACCGCGGCGCGCTGCGCGATCTGGCCGGTTCGCTGGTCGAGGGTCTTGCGGCGCACCGGGCCGAGGTGGCCCGCCGGTTGGACACCCCGGTGGTGGTGCAGCTCGACGAACCGTCGCTGCCCGCCGCACTGGCGGGCCGGTTGACCGGGGTGACCAGCCTGACGCCGGTGCACCCGGTCGACGAGCCGGTGGCGATGGGCCTGATCGACGAGTGTGCGGCCGGTGTGGGTGCCGAGGTGGCGGTGCACTGCTGCGCTTCGGGGCTGCCATGGAAAGCCTTGCTGCGCAGTTCGGTTCATGCGGTTTCGGTTGACCCGGCGACGCTGACGCCCGCCGATCTGGACGGTATCGGCGAATTCGTCGAATCCGGCCGGGTGGTGCTGCTCGGCGTGGTGCCCGCGGCGGCGCCCGAGCGCGGGGTGTCGGTGGAAGAGGTCGCCACCGCCGCCGCCAAGATCACCGATCGGCTGGGTTTTCCCCGGTCGGTGCTGCGCGACCGGATCGGCGTCACCCCGGCCTGCGGGCTGGCCGGGGCCTCGGCGGACTGGGCGCGCACCGCGCTGGGCCTGGCGCAGAAGACGGCGGACGGTTTCGCTTCCGATCCCGAAGGGATCTGAGACAGCCCCGATCCCGAAGGGATCTGAAAATAAGGCAGCTGAAAGGTTGCTCTTTACGTGGATCCCCGGTTACGCTGATAGGCAACTGAAAGGTTGCATATGAGTACTGATCGAATCGAAAAAGACGTTCTCCTGCATGCCCCGTTGCAGCGGGTATGGCGGGCCATCAGCAATTCCGAGGAGTTCGGCCGCTGGTTCGGCGTCCGCTTCGACGGCCCGTTCGTCGCCGGGGAGCCGGTCAACGGGGTGATGACGCCGACCGAGGTCGACGCGGACGTCGCGGCCATGCAGCAGCCGTACGCCGGTGAAGCCGACCAATGGCACATCGTCGCGGTGGAACCGCCGCACCGACTGGCCTTCCGGTGGCATCCCTACGCCGTCGAACCGGGCACCGACTACGCGGCCGAACCCATGACGCTGGTCGAGTTCACCCTGACCGAGGCCGACGGTGGCGTGCTGCTGCGGATCGTGGAGTCCGGCTTCGATGCCATCCCGGCCGAGCGCCGGGCGTCGGCCTTCGAGGCCAACAGCGAGGGCTGGGCCCACCAGGCCGAGTTGGTGCGCAAGTATCTCGCGCTGGGCGACCCGGTGTGAGCACCGTCGGCTCAGCCGAGCCGCTGTCCCCGGTTTTCGATGCGCTCGGCGATCCGAACCGGTTGCGTATCGTCACCCGGCTCTGTGACGGCGGCCCGTGCTCGACGGTGCGATTGACCCAGGTGATCGCGGTGACCCGGCAGGCCGCGACCAAACATCTGCTGCTGTTGGAGGCGGTGGGCCTGGTGACCAGCGAGCGCAAGGGCCGAGAGCGGATCTGGCGCATTCAACCCGAACCGCTGGCCGAGGCCAGCGAGTACCTGACGGCGTTGTCGCGTCGCTGGGATCGCGCGCTCGACCGGTTGCGCGCCTATGTCGAGGAACCGGACTAGAGCGAACGCAGTTCCCTGCGCAGGATCTTGCCCGCCGCCGACTTCGGCACCGCATCGATGAACTCGACCCGGCGCACCTTCTTGTAGGGCGCCACCTGACCGGCGACGAACGCCAGCACCTCGTCGCCGGTCAGCTCCGCGCCGGGTTGTCTGACCACGAACGCTTTCGGGATCTCCTCACCGGTCTCGTCGTCGTGCACGCCGATCACCGCCGCATCGGCGATGCCGGGGTGGGTCAGCAGCACCGACTCCAATTCGGCGGGCGGGACCTGGTAGCCCTTGTACTTGATGAGCTCCTTGAGCCGGTCGACGACGTAGACGCATCCGCTGGCGTCGACCTTCGCCAGATCCCCGGTGTGCAGGAAGCCGTCGGAGTCGATGGTCTCGCGGGTGGCCCGCTCGTTGTTGAGGTAGCCGGCCATCACGTTGGGCCCTTTGAACCACAGCTCGCCAGTCTCGCTCAAACCTTCGGCAGGGACCCCGATTTCGGCACCGGTATCGGGGTCGACGAGCTTGCTCTCGGCATTGGGCACGGTCCAGCCGCAGGAGTCCAGCGGCGCCACCCTGCCGATCGAGGCCAGGCCGCCGTCGTGCGGGGTGATGTGGCTGACCGGGCTCAGCTCACTCATGCCGTAGCCCTGAACGACGTTGCAGCCCAGCCGCTCGGCCACGGCGTGGCCGAGCTCGGCGTCGAGGGTGGCCGCCCCGGACATGATGCCCTTGAGCGAGGACAGGTCGTAGGAGTCGACCAGCGGATGCTTGGCCAGCGCGACCGCCACCGGGGGAGCGATGTAGGCGTAGGTGCACTTGTGGGTCGCGATGTTGTCGAGGAATTCGGTCAGGTCGAACGAGGGCATGATGATCAGGCTGGCCCGCGCGTGCAGGGCCGCGTTGAGCAGCACGGTCATCCCGTAGATGTGGAAAAACGGCAGCACGGCCAACAGCCGGTCCCCGGAGTGCATACCCTGCAGTGGCCGGATCTGGGCGACATTGGCGGTCAGATTGCCGTGGGTCAGCATGACGCCCTTGGGATTTGCCGTGGTGCCCGAGCTGTAGGGCAGCGCCGCCAGGTGGGTGGCCGGGTCGAAACTCACCTCGGGTGCGGCATGCCCGTCGGGCAGGCCCGCACCGTCGAGCACCACCACCTGGTCCTCGGCCAGCCCGGCCGCGGTGGCGCCCTCGGTGGCCTGCGGCGCCAGGGCACCCACCGTGATCAGCAGCCGGGCCTTCGAATCGGTCAGCTGCTTGGCGATGTCCTTGGCGGTGAACAGCGCATTGATGGTGGTGGCCGTTGCACCCGCGCGCAGGATGCCGTGGAAGGCGATCGCGAAGCCGGAGCTGTTCGGCGACAGCAGGGCCACCACGTCGCCGACGCCGATGCCGCGTGCGGCCAGTGCCCCGGCGAACGCGTCGATCCGGCCGACCAGCTCGCCGTAGGAGGTCTGGGCCCCGGTCTTGGCATCGACCAGGGCCACCCGATCGGCGTCGGTGGCCGACAGCCCGGTGAACAGGTAGTCGTACACGCTGACCGTCGGGATCTGCACGGCGGGAAACGGGCTCGCGAAACTCATGATGCCTCCAGTCAGCGTTCGTCGAGTTGTCTGATCAGCCGCTTGGAGGCGATCATCCGAAACGATGCGTCGACGAGCTCGCGCACCTCATCCCAATCGACCTCGGCCGCAGCGAAATCCAGGCCCAGCCAGCCGAACGGGCCCATATAGGCCGGGAAGAAGAACCGGGCGTCCTGCTCGAGCGCCCTGCGGTCGCTCTCGTCGACCTTGACCAACAGAGAGTACGGGTAGGCCAGCATTCCACCGGGGGACTTGACGTTGCCGCCGTACACCGCAAACATCTTCGGCGCGCAGAACACCGGCCTGCCGTGCGACACCTTCTCGAACGCCTCCGGGAAGCCCAGCGTGATCGCCCGCAGCTCAGCCAGGCCCGAGTCGTCGTCGCTGAACATGATCGGGTGCGGCATGACGTCAGGTTACTGGCATCACCGCACCGTCCGCCGACCAGCTCGGACATCGTATGGCCGGCAGTGGACCGGCGGTGGCCGTCGTCCCGGAACCCCTGCGGCACAGCGGTTTTCCAGGTGTCGCGTTCTTCGGCCCGCCGGCCTTGGGCCCGATCGATGAGCGGATCGGCCACCGCCACGTACCCGCCCCGGTCCGGAGAAATTAGATTAGGCTTACCTAAATTATCGAGGAGGTGTCGATGTCCACGACCTGGCTGGATTCGCTGACCCGGCAGACGCGCCGAGCGACCGGAACGTTTCCCTACCCTCATCAGGCCGCGTTCTTCCTGAACAATCCACTCCGCCGACTACTGGGAAACCACGAGCGGGCGGCGAAAGCGCTAGGGCTGACCGGGTCGGAGCGGGTCCTCGAGCTCGGTCCAGGGCCCGGATACTTCAGCGCTCCGATCGCCCGCAGGCTGACCACGGGCCGTCTCGACCTGTTCGACCTGCAGCCCGAGATGCTGGACAAGGCAAGGCGATCGCTCGAGCGCGCCGGCTTCTACAACGTCGGCTTCCAGGCCGGTGACGCCGGCGCGGGGTTGCCTTTCGACGACGCCACCTTCGACGTGGTGTTCCTGGCGGCGGTGATCGGCGAAGTGCCCGATAAGCGGGCATGTGTCCAGGCGTTGCACCGGGTACTCAAACCGGGCGGGCTGCTGGTGTTCCGTGAGGGTTTCCCCGATCCGGACCGGCTGAGCGTGACCGATCTGCGCGAGCTGGTCGATATCGACGATTTCGTCTTCCAGGACGCCATCGGCGACAGGTGGCACGACATCGTGCGGTTCCGGCGGTTGCCGGTTCCGTGAGCCGTCCGGTCCTGCCCGGGATGTCGGCGGGCTCCGTTAACCTGCCAGGGTGAGTGCGAAGCCAACCGGAGATCCCGAATCGGTGCTGCCCGAGCAGCCCGACGCCGACCTGCGGCGACGGTGGCAGGAACTCGCCGACGAGGTGCGTGAACACCAGTTCCGGTACTACGTCAAAGACGCACCGGTCGTCTCCGATGCCGAGTTCGACACGCTGTTGCGTGAGCTGGCGGCCCTCGAAGACGCGCACCCCGAGCTGCGCACCCCCGATTCACCGACCCAGCTGGTCGGCGGGGCCGGGTTCGCCACCGAATTCGCCCCCGCCGAACACCTGGAGCGAATGTTGTCCCTGGACAACGTGTTCGACTCCGACGAGCTGTCCGCCTGGGCGGCCCGGCTCAGCGGTGAGATCGGCGACGCCGCGCACTACCTGTGCGAGCTCAAGATCGACGGCGTCGCCCTGGCCCTGGTCTACCGCGACGGGCGGCTGGTCCGGGCCGCCACCCGCGGCGACGGGCGCACCGGCGAGGACGTCACCCTCAACGCCCGCACCATCGACGACATCCCCGTGCAGCTCAGCGCCTCCGACGAGTTCCCGATACCCGCGGTGCTCGAGGTCCGCGGCGAGGTCTTCTTCCGGGTGGCCGACTTCGAGGAACTCAACGCCGGGCTGGTCGCCGAGGGTAAGCCACCGTTCGCCAACCCGCGCAACAGCGCCGCGGGCTCGCTGCGGCAGAAGAACCCCGCTGTCACGGCGCGGCGCAAGCTGCGGATGATCTGCCACGGTCTGGGCCGGGTGGAAGGCGCCGACGGGTTTCCGTTCGACACGCTGCACGACGCCTACCGCGCGCTCGGACAGTGGGGTCTTCCGGTCTCCGAGCACACCACCAAGGTGTCCGGCGTCGCGGCCGTGGCCGAGCGGATCGCCTACTGGGGTGAACACCGCCACGACGTCGAACACGAAATCGACGGCCTTGTGGTCAAAGTCGATGAGGTCGCGCTGCAGCGCAGGCTGGGTTCGACGTCGCGGGCACCGCGCTGGGCGGTGGCCTACAAGTACCCGCCCGAAGAAGCCACCACCAAGCTGCTCGACATCCGGGTCAGCGTCGGGCGCACCGGCCGGGTCACCCCATTCGCCTATATGGAGCCGGTCAAGGTGGCGGGCTCCACCGTCGGGCTGGCCACCCTGCACAACGCGACCGAGGTCAAACGCAAGGGTGTGCTGATCGGGGACACCGTGGTGATCCGCAAGGCCGGTGACGTCATCCCCGAGGTGCTCGGCCCGGTGGTCGACCTCCGCGACGGCACCGAACGCGAATTCGTCATGCCCACCAACTGCCCGGAGTGCGGCACCCTGCTGGCCCCGGCCAAGGAGGGTGACGCCGACATCCGCTGCCCCAACACCCGCAGCTGCCCGGCGCAGCTGCGGGAGCGGGTGTTTCACGTCGCGGGCCGCGGCGCCTTCGATATCGAGGGTCTGGGATACGAGGCCGGGATCGCGCTGCTGCAGTCCGGGGTGATCACCGACGAGGGCGACCTGTTCACCCTGACCGCGGAGGATCTGCTGCGCACCGAGCTGTTCACCACCAAGGCCGGTGAGCTGTCGGCGAACGGCAAGCGGCTGCTGGCCAACCTCGGCAAGGCCAAGGCGCAGCCGTTGTGGCGGGTGCTGGTGGCGTTGTCGATCCGCCACGTCGGGCCGACCGCGGCGCGAGCACTGGCCACCGAATTCGGCAGCCTCGACGACATCGTGGCGGCCCACGAGGAACAACTCGCCGCGGTCGAGGGGGTCGGGCCCACCATCGCCGCCGCGGTGGTGGAGTGGTTCACCGTCGACTGGCACCGCACGATCGTCGACAAATGGCGCGCGGCGGGGGTCCGGATGGCCGACGAACGCGATGCGGGCATCGAGCGGACGCTGGAGGGCCTGTCGATCGTGGTCACCGGCTCGTTGCCGGGTTTCTCCCGCGACGAGGCCAAGGAGGCGATCATCAGCCGTGGCGGCAAGGCCTCCGGCTCGGTGTCGAAGAAGACGGCCTACCTGGTGGCGGGCGATGCGCCGGGGTCCAAATACGACAAGGCCGTCGAGCTGGGCGTGCCGATCCTCGACGAGGACGGGTTCCGGCGCCTGCTCGCCGACGGGCCGGACACCGAATGAATGCGGGTCAGCGCAGGATCGTCGCGACGATCCCGGCCAGATAGCCGAGCCGGGCCACCTCCGAGGGCCGGAACTGAGGGCCGCCGGGGCGACCCAGCATGACCGCGGTGTGGTGATCGCCCAGCGGGGCGGCGGCCAGTGCGGTGCCGAGATCGCGCCACACCTGTGGCACCCAGTCGGCGGTGGCGTCGAGTGCGGCCGCGGACGCCAGGGGCAGCCACGGAGCGGATTCGGCCTTCGTCTCGGGCGCCCCGTGACTTCCGGCGAGCCGCTGCGCACCGGTCCCGGTGGACCGGACCACCGTGCACCAGCCCACCCGCAGCACCCGGGGGGCTTCCTCGGCGAGCACCAGCAGCCGCCCGGCCCTGGTGTCGGCGGCAGCGACGTGGTCGATCAGCTCGAGCTCGCGGTGCGCCTCCAGCAGGCCGGTGTGCGGCCGGATGCTGTCCACATAGACACCGGCCAGGTTCTCGGCGGCCGTGATCAACGAGTCCGGCATGGCGCCGGCGGGCAGCTCGACCACCAGATCGTCGACCGCGTAACCCGTGCCGCGTTCGACGACGTCGAGGGACAGGATGTCGGCGCCCACCGACCCGAGCGCCACAGCCAGGGAACCTAGGCTGCCCGGTCGATCCTCGAGCTGGACCCGCAGCAGATACGAAGGCACGCGCAACACTGTGGCACAGCGGCGCTCCGCGGGCATTCCGGCGTGCTGCCGCTGTGAGGAGCCCATGACGGCTTGGCTAGGCTGCATTGTCGTGTCGCAGATCTCCCGAGATGAGGTGGCCCACCTGGCGCGTCTGGCCCGGTTGGCGCTCACCGATGACGAGTTGGACGGTTTCGCCGGCCAGTTGGACGCGATCCTGGGTCACGTCGGCCGGATCCAGTCCGTCGACGTCACCGGCGTCGAGCCGACCGACAATCCCCTCAAGGACGTCAATGTCACCCGGCCCGACGTCGTCGTGTCCTGCCTGAGCCAGGACGAGGCGCTGGATGCCGCGCCGAAGGCAGAGGACGGCCGGTTCGCCGTGCCGCGAATTCTGGGAGAACCCGAATGACGAGTGCGAATGGCGACCTCACCCGCCGCGACGCCGCGACACTGGCCGCCCAGATCGCGGCCAAAGAGGTGTCGTCGACCGAGGTGACCCAGGCACACCTGGACCAGATCGCCGCCACCGACGACCGATTCAACGCCTTCCTGCACGTGGGCGCCGAGGCCGCGCTCGCCGAGGCCGGCCGGATCGACGCCGCCGTGGCCGCCGGTGAGCCGCTGCCCTCGCCCCTGGCCGGGGTGCCGCTGGCGCTCAAGGACGTGTTCACCACCACCGACATGCCGACCACCTGCGGGTCGAAGATCCTGGAGGGCTGGCGTTCACCGTACGACGCGACCGTCACCGCGCGGCTGCGGGCGGCGGGCATCCCGATCCTCGGCAAGACCAACATGGACGAGTTCGCGATGGGCAGCTCGACCGAGAACTCCGCCTACGGCCCGACCCGCAACCCGTGGAACACCGACCGGGTGCCCGGCGGGTCCGGCGGCGGCAGCGCGGCCGCGCTCGCGGCCTATCAGGCGCCGTTGGCCATGGGGTCCGACACCGGCGGGTCGATCCGCCAGCCCGCCGCCTTGACCGCGACCGTCGGCGTCAAGCCTACGTACGGCACGGTGAGCCGGTACGGCCTGATCGCCTGCGCCTCGTCGCTGGACCAGGGCGGGCCGTGCGCCCGCACGGTGCTCGACACCGCGCTGCTGCACCAGGTGATCGCCGGGCACGATCCGCGGGACTCCACCTCGCTGGATGCCGTGGTGCCCGATGTGGTCGGTGCGGCCCGGGACGGTGCCGGGGGCGATCTCAAGGGCGTGCGGGTCGGCGTGGTCAAACAGCTGCGCGGTGAGGGCTATCAGCCGGGCGTGCTGGAATCGTTCAACGCGGCCGTCGAACAGCTCACCGCACTGGGCGCCGAGGTCAGCGAGGTCGACTGCCCGCACTTCGACCACGCCATGGCGGCCTACTACCTGATCCTGCCCTCCGAGGTGTCGAGCAACCTGGCCCGGTTCGACGCGATGCGGTTCGGGCTGCGGGTCGGCGACGACGGCACCCACAGCGCCGAGGAGGTCATGGCGCTCACCAGGGCCGCCGGATTCGGCCCGGAAGTCAAGCGCCGCATCATGATCGGCACCTACGCGCTGTCGGCCGGCTATTACGACGCCTACTACAACCAGGCGCAGAAGGTCCGGACCCTGATCGCCCGCGATCTGGACCGCGCGTACGAGAGCGTCGACGTGCTGGTGTCGCCCGCGACCCCCACCACGGCGTTCGCGCTGGGGGAGAAGGTCGACGACCCGCTGGCGATGTACCTGTTCGACCTGTGCACGTTGCCGCTGAACCTGGCCGGGCACTGCGGTATGTCGGTGCCGTCGGGACTCTCGCCCGACGACGGCCTTCCGGTCGGGCTGCAGATCATGGCGCCAGCGCTGGCCGATGACCGGCTGTACCGGGTCGGCGCCGCGTACGAGACGGCCCGCGGGGCGTTGCCCGGCGCGCTGTAGCCCACCCGGCCGCGGCGAGACCGGCTGCCGGTGCGCCATCGCGATCTCCCTGCGGTTTCGGAGCCGACTCGGCGGGGCGGTGGTTCGCCGGGCAAGATAGGCGTCATGCGTATCGGAGTTCTCACCGGCGGCGGTGACTGTCCTGGCCTGAACGCGGTGATCCGGGCGGTGGTGCGTACCTGCGATGTGCGGTACGGGTCCTCGGTCGTGGGATTTCAGGACGGTTGGCGCGGCCTGCTGGAGAACCGAAGGGTCCAACTGGCCAACGACGACCGCAACGACCGGCTGCTGGCCAAGGGCGGCACCATGCTGGGTACCGCGCGGGTCAATCCCGAGAAGCTGCGGGCCGGTCTGGACCAGATCAAGCAGACCTTGGAGGACAACGGCATCGACGTGCTGATCCCGATCGGCGGGGAGGGCACGCTGACCGCGGCGCACTGGCTGTCCGAGGAGAACGTGCCGGTGGTCGGGATCCCGAAGACCATCGACAACGACATCGACTGCACCGATGTCACTTTCGGCCACGACACGGCCCTGCAGATCGCCACCGAGGCCATCGACCGCCTGCACAGCACCGCCGAATCCCATCAACGCGTGATGCTGGTCGAGGTGATGGGCCGGCACGCCGGGTGGATCGCGCTCAACGCCGGCCTGGCCTCCGGCGCGCACATGACGCTGATCCCCGAGCAGCCGTTCGACGTCGAAGAGGTCTGCCGGCTGGTCAAACAGCGCTTCGTGCGCGGAGATTCGCATTTCATCTGTGTGGTCGCCGAGGGGGCCAAGCCCGCCGAGGGTTCGATGCTGTTGCGGGACGGCGGTATCGACGAGTTCGGCCACGTCCGGTTCACCGGGGTGGCTCACCAACTCGGTGTCGAGATCGAGCAGCGGATCAAGAAGGAGGTGCGCACCACGGTGCTCGGCCATGTGCAGCGTGGTGGCACCCCGACGGCCTACGACCGGGTGCTGGCCACCCGGTTCGGGGTCAACGCCGCCGACGCCGCGCATGCCGGTGAGTACGGGATGATGGTGTCGCTGCGCGGGCAGGACATCGGCCGGGTCTCGCTGGCCGACGCCACCCGCCATCTCAAACTGGTGTCGCAGAGCCGCTACGACGACGCCGCGGAGTTCTTCGGCTGACCTCCTCCGCGCGAGCAGACGCAAAGCTGCCTATTTTCCGCGAAGAATGGGCAGGTTTGCGTCTGCTAGCGGGAGAAAATCAGGCGCTCTTGAACGCCTCCTGACGCAGTAGCTGCCACATCGACGGCGTGTCGACGAGCGTCGAGATCGTCACCGTACCGACCTCTTCGGTGCGGCCGGCCAGCTTGAGCAGATAGTCGGCCAGATCGGTGCGCGATGTATAGGCACCTAGTGGATTCTGTTGTCCGGCACGGTAATCGGTGACATACGGCAGATCGAACAGCCCGGAGGGGCGCACGATGGTCCAGCGCAGGCCGCTGTCGGCGACGATCGCCTCCATCCGGCGCATATCGTCGTAGAGCGTCTTGCCGAAGATCCGGGTGATCGCCGGCTGGACCAGCCGCAGCGCGAACGGCAAACCGTGGGTGGGGTAGTCGCCGATGGCCGCCGAGCTGACCGCGGCCAGTCGCTGCACGCCGGTCCTGCGCATGGCGTCGACGATGTTGGTGATGCCCACCGAGTAGGTGTCGACCTCGTCGCGGGTGAAGGTGACGCCCAGGGTGGACAGCACGGCGTCGGCGCCATCGATCACGCCGGGCAGGGTGCCGGCGTCCCGGACATCGGCCCGGGCCACCGTCAGCCCGGTTCCGGTGACCGGGAACTCGTCGGGGTGGCGGGTCACCGCGACCACGGAATGCCCGTGGTCGAGGGCCCGACGGGTCAGGTCCCGGCCGGTCCCGCCGTTGGCGCCGAAGATGACGATGCGCATCACAACCTCCAGATAGTCACTTAACAGTGATTATCACTGTAAATGACAATCATCTCTGGTGCTAGTGTCCGGTCCATGGCCGACGACACCACCGGAATCGCCGAACTGCACCAGCGCATCCCGTTCCTGCTGTCCCAGCTGGGCGTCTACATCGCGGGCGATTTCGTCGAGCGGCTGGCTCCGCACGGGGTCGGGCCGCGGACGTATGCCGTGCTCATGGCGCTGACCGCCGACGACGGGCAGTCCCAGCGGCAATTGTCGGAACGGCTGGGCATCCACCGCAATGCGATGGTCACCGTCGTCGACAAACTCGAGGAGCAGGGGCTGGTGGTCCGCAAGCCCCACCCCGCCGACCGGCGGGCGTTCGCGGTGACGCTGACGGCCGGGGGGCGCGAACTGCTGCCCGTCCTCGACGCGCAGGCACGTGACGAGGAGGAGCAGGTCGCCGCGGTACTGACGCCCGACGAGCGGGCATCGTTGCTGGCGCTGCTGCAACGGGTCTCGGCCGGTCTCGACCTGAGCCCGGGTGTACACCCGAAGCTCGCCGAGGGCTGACGCTCGCGTCGGGGCGGCGATGCTGACGGCGGTCGGGATCGCGCCGGACCTTAGGATCGGTGTCATGACCGTTGCATCCACCGCCGAACTCGTCGACTACGACGACGTCATCGCCGCGTACGAACCCGTCATGGGGATGGAAGTGCACGTCGAGCTGTCGACGGCGACCAAGATGTTCTGCGGATGCGCCAACCGTTTCGGTGCCGAGCCCAACACCCTGGTCTGCCCGGTGTGTCTGGGGCTTCCCGGTTCGCTGCCGGTGCTCAACCAGGCGGCGGTCGAGTCGGCGATCCGGATTGGGCTGGCGCTCAACTGCCGGATCGCGCCGTGGGGCCGGTTCGCCCGCAAGAACTACTTCTATCCGGACCAGCCGAAGAACTACCAGATCTCCCAGTACGACGAGCCGATCGCGATCGACGGGTACCTCGACGTGCCACTCGAGGACGGCACCACCTGGCGGGTGGAGATCGAACGCGCCCACATGGAGGAGGACACCGGCAAGCTGACTCATCTGGGCAGCGACACCGGCCGCATCGCCGGTGCGACGACATCGCTGGCCGACTACAACCGGGCCGGCGTGCCGCTGATCGAGATCGTCACCCGGCCGATCGAGGGAACCGGTGAGCGTGCCCCCGAGATCGCCCGCGCCTATGTGACCGCGCTGCGGGACCTGCTGCGCGGCCTGGGGGTGTCGGATGTGCGGATGGACCAGGGGTCGATGCGGTGTGATTCCAACCTGTCGCTGAAACCCAAGGGCGCCACCGAATTCGGCACCCGCACCGAGACGAAGAACGTGAACTCGCTCAAGAGCGTCGAGGTGGCGGTGCGCTACGAAATGCGCCGTCAGGCAGCGGTTCTGGGATCCGGTGGCACGGTCACCCAGGAGACCAGGCACTTTCACGAGGACGGCTACACCTCACCGGGCCGCAGCAAGGAGACGGCGCAGGACTACCGGTACTTCCCCGAACCCGATCTGGAGCCGGTCGCACCCAGCGCCGACCTGGTCGAGGAGTTGCGGGCCACGATCCCCGAGCTTCCCTGGTTGGCGCGCAAGCGGATCCAGGAGGACTGGGGCATCTCCGACGAGGTGATGCGTGACCTGGTCAACGCCGGCGTGGTGGAACTGGTGGCGGCCACCGTCACGCACGGGGCGTCCAGCGAAGCCGCCAGGGCCTGGTGGGGCAACTTCCTGGTGCAGAAGGCCAATGAGGCGGAGCTGGCGGTGTCCGATTTGGCGATCACCCCGGCCCAGGTCGCGGCCGTCGTGAAGCTGGTCGACGAGGGCAAGCTGTCGAACAAGCTGGCCCGCCAGGTCGTCGAGGGCGTGCTGGCGGGCGAGGGCGAGCCCGAGCAGGTGATGAGCGATCGCGGGCTTGCGGTGGTGCGTGACGACTCGGTCATCCAGGGCGCCGTCGATGACGCGCTGGCCGCCAATCCCGATGTGGCGGAGAAGATCCGGGGCGGCAAAGTGGCTGCGGCGGGCGCCATCGTCGGCGCGGTGATGAAGGCCACCAAGGGGTCGGCCGATGCGGCGCGGGTGCGTGAGCTGGTGCTGGCCGCGTGCGGCCAGGCCGGCTAGGGCCGGCCGGCTACGTCGTGGCCAGCGGGGCCAGGCCGGTGAACAGCCGCATGGCCTCGGTGGCGTACCGCTCGAGCCGTTCGCGTGGATAGCGGTCGGGATCGACCACGGCCAGCCGGCCCAGCATCTCGGCGAACGACAGCATGGTGTGGCCGAGTAACCCGACATCGAGATCGGCCAGCCGTGGATCGAGCGCGGAACCGGCTCTGACCAACTCCTGGGCCTCGATGACCACCTGCGATCTGGCGGTGCGGACCGCGGCGCGGTACGCGCGCGGCGCGGTGTCGGGCACGGTGAGGATGAGTGCCCACCGGGTCGGATTCTCCAGGACGGCCCGGATGTACGCCGAGACGATGGCGGTGTAGGCATACGTCGGGTCGATGACCGAGACGTCGTCGGGCATCGCAACCCGCACCTGGGCCAGACCGTGTTGATACTCGCGGGCGAAAAGAGCGGTGACCAACTCCGTCCTGGTCCGGAATGCCGTGTACAGAACGGGTTTGCCGACACCGGCGGCCTTGGCCACCGATTCCATATTGAGCTCGTGCAACGAGCGCTCGGCCAGCACCGTCAGTGCGGCGTCGAGAAGTTGCTGGCGCCGTTGTTCACGAGGTAGCCGCTGCGCGTATCTGCGCCGTTGGCGGTCAGGCACCCGGCCAATGGTACGTCATCGCACGTAGATGCCGGGATGAGGACCAACCGGGATGAATGCAACCCGGCTGTTCGCTCAAGCTGTGGCAAACTTCACACCCGGGCCGGGCCCGCATCGAAATGCGTTGTGCATCAGGTCTTATCGGCGTTGGTCCGAGGGAAGCCGCCGCCCTGTGGGAACAGTGGGAACACCACGTCGTCGAGTTTCTCGGCATCGCCCGCGGTCCGGTTGACCGTCGCCCCCCACACATTGCCGTCCGGGGACAGTTGCAGCGCCCACGCATGGCCGCGCACATTCTCCCGGATCACCTCGGGGTCGCCGGTCACCGCCCCGCTGTCCGGTGCCAGCCGGACCGCCACGGTCTTCTTGGCGTTGACCAGATTGACCAGGACGGTGCCGTCGAGCGCCGCGCATCCGGCCACCCCCGGCCGGTCCGGCCAGGTCCACACCGTCGACACCTTCGAGTCCCGGGTCATGCGCTGCAGCCGGTCGGCCGACGCGGTGCGGTCAGTGACATACAGCGACCCGTCGGACGGATCGATGCACATCCCGCCGCCTGCGCCAATACCGGACATCGCCGTCGTGATCGGCGCCTGGTTGACCGTGGTGGGCTGTTCGATGCGCAGCACCTTGCCCGCCAGAGAGGCGGGGTCGGCGGCCTGCCCCGGATCGCCCGCGTCGCCGGTCTGCACCAGCAGGGTGGTCGGGCTGGTGAAGATCAGCGATCCGGTGTTGCCGGTGGCGCCCTTCGGGATCCCGGTGAGGATCGGCTTGGGCACGTCGCCGTCGGCGATCCGGACCACCTGGTTGTCGGACGGCGTGCTGACGTAGGCGTACATCAGGCGGTCCTGGGAATACGTCGGGGACAGCACGATGTCCATCAGCCCGCCGTCACCGGCCGGATCGACCGGAATCACCGTCTTGACCTTCGGCTCGGCTTTCACCGACACCTCTTTGACCGCGCCGGTGGTGCGCTCGGCCACGAGCGCGGACTGGCTGTCGGGACCCATGATCAGCCCGCTGGTGCTGTCCAGGCAGCCCTGCATCACCCCGGGCGCGGGGCATTCCTTGGGGAACGGCTTGGCCGGCAGCGGAGGCGGCGGGGGCGGGGTCGTCGTCGGCCCGGGCTGCATCTCGGGTTCGGTGGTGAACGGTTCCGACTGGGCAGCGTCGAACCGGGCGCAGCCCGAGCCCACCAGCATCGCGGCGCACAACACGGCGGCCACCTTCGTCATCCGCCGACGCGATTTCATGCCCGCCAGATTACGGATGCTCCCACGGTGCGCGCCACGCCGGCACGTCCCGGGCCTGCGGCACCGCCGTAATACCAGGCGAAAGCGCCGTGGTAAATACCCCGATCCCGACGAACTTGCACTTACCCTGGCAGCGTGAGCAGTCATTCGCAGGACTCTTGGCAACGCCCCGATTATTCCGGGCCCGGCGATGCTGCCCGGCCCGCATCGGCCAGCCTGGTCGATCCCGAAGACGATCTGCCCTCGTCGTCGTACGGCGGTGATTTCGAAACCACCGCGATACCGCGCTACGACTCGGGTAAAGGCGCTGATCAGGCGGCCTTCAGCCTGAGCAGTGAACCCGAACCGCTGCCGTATGTGTCCGGTGCCGGCCGGCCGCTGAGTGCGTTCCCGGTCGAACCCGCCGAGATCGAGCGTGACGAGTTCGTCGACGACCGCATCCGCGCCGCGGGCCGACGCGGCACCCAGGATCTCGGACTGCTGATCCTGCGCCTCGCGGTCGGCGGACTGCTGATCGTGCACGGCCTGCAGAAAGCCTTCGGCTGGTGGGGCGGCCCCGGGCTGGACGGTTTCAACACCTCACTGGGCGAGCAGGGCTTCAAATACGCCGACATCCTGACCTATGTGGCCACCGGCGGTCAGATCGCGGCCGGGGTGCTGCTGGTGTTGGGGTTGTTCACGCCCATCGCCGCCGCGGGCGCGCTGGCGTTCATGATCAACGGCGCCATGGTGGACCTGATGGCCGCCCACGAGGAAGCCCGGCTCGCGGACTTCCTGACCGACGGTCACGAGTACCGGCTGCTCCCGGTCGTCGTCACCGCCGCGATCGTCCTGACCGGTCCTGGCCGGTACGGATTCGACGCGGGCCGCGGATGGGCGCGTCGTCCGTTCGTCGGATCGTTCGTGGCGTTGCTGCTCGGGGTCGGCGGCGGGATCGGGCTGTGGATCCTGCTCAACGGCGCCAATCCACTCAGCTGATCTTCACGCGTACGGGTTGGGCACCCGCCCGCCGCTGACCTCGGCGAGCGTCGGCAGGGTGGCGAAGGTGACCGCGGGCAGCCGCAGGTCGGAACCGTCGGTGCGATGCGCGACCGCCCACGACGACCGGCCGAAACGCAGCCCCTCGATCTCGCTCCACGGCACCGTCCGACTGCCGAAAAGCGACCGCGCGGTCACGGTGTCGCGATCGGCGACCGTGCGGTAGCGCAGGATCGCATAGGACAGGCCGACCGGGATGAGCAGCAACAGGGTGAACCACACCGGGTTGGTCAGCACCAGCGTCAGCAGGCCGAGCGCGAAGAAGCCGACCGCGAAATGCGCCATGGGGGACATCCGGATGACGACGGGTGCGGTTGCGGATCGGCGAATCACAGCGCCCATCCTCGCATTGGCCTGCCGTGCGGACCGTCGGGCATCCCCGCTGGCTGACCGCAATTTGACCTTTGAGCAGTGCGACAGCTACCGTCACTGGTTATGCAGAACCTGGGATTGCTCGTAGTAATTGGTTGGCGCGTTGATGCCGCGCTGGCCCTCTGCCGGGCATAGCCAACAGCATCGACGCGCCACCCTCGTACAGCAGCCGCTGACGGGGGTTTTTTTGTTGCCACAAGCGCGTCAGCCAGCACAGACAACCGAGATTCCGTGACGATGAAACAAGAGGACACCGTGAGCGCACCGACAACGCGACCACCCAAGGGACAGGCATCCGCGCCGGCCAACGGCGCATCAGCAGCCGCATCGAACTCCGCTCAGGCTCAGCCGAATCGGGTTGCGCCCCAGCAGCTCACCGGTGCCCAGGCGATCATCCGCTCGCTCGAGGAGCTGGGCGTGGACGTCATCTTCGGCATCCCCGGTGGTGCCGTACTGCCGGTCTACGATCCGCTGTTCGATTCGCAGAAGCTGCGCCACGTCCTGGTCCGCCACGAGCAGGGCGCGGGCCACGCCGCGAGCGGTTACGCGCACGCCACCGGCAAGGTCGGCGTGATGATGGCCACCTCGGGTCCCGGCGCCACCAACCTGGTGACCCCGCTGGCCGACGCCCAGATGGATTCGATCCCGGTGGTGGCCATCACCGGACAGGTCGGCCGCGGACTGATCGGCACCGATGCGTTCCAGGAAGCCGACATCTCCGGCATCACCATGCCGATCACCAAGCACAACTTCCTGGTGCGCGACGGCGACGACATCGCGCGGGTCATCGCCGAGGCGTTCCACATCGCCAAGTCGGGGCGACCCGGGGCCGTTCTCGTCGACATCCCCAAGGACATCCTGCAGGGCACCTGCACCTTCAGCTGGCCCCCGCAGGTCGACCTGCCCGGCTACAAGCCCAACACGAAACCGCACAACCGTCAGATCCGCGAAGCCGCCAAGCTCATCGAGCAGGCCCGCAAGCCGGTGCTCTATGTCGGTGGCGGGGTGATCCGCGGCGAGGCCAGCGCCGAACTGCTCGACCTGGCCGAGCTGACCGGCATCCCGGCGGTGACGACCCTGATGGCCCGGGGGGCGTTCCCCGACAGCCACCCGCAGAACCTCGGTATGCCGGGTATGCACGGCACCGTGGCGGCCGTGGCCGCGCTGCAGCGCAGTGATCTGCTGATCGCACTGGGCACCCGGTTCGACGATCGGGTCACCGGCCAGCTCTCGACGTTCGCACCGGACGCCAAGGTGATCCACGCCGACATCGACCCCGCCGAGATCGGCAAGAACCGCAATGCCGATGTGCCGATCGTGGGTGACGTCAAGGCCGTGATCGCCGAGCTGAGCGCGGCGCTGCGCAAGTCCGGCAGCGCCGACACGCCGAGGCTGGACGACTGGTGGGAGTACCTGAACGGGATCAAGGCCACCTATCCGTTGAGCTACGGACCGCAGAGCGACGGCAGCCTGTCCCCGGAGTACGTCATCGAGAAGCTGGGTGAGATCGCCGGGCCCGAGGCCGTCTACGTCGCGGGCGTCGGCCAGCACCAGATGTGGGCCGCGCAGTTCATCAAGTACGAGAACCCGAAGACCTGGCTGAATTCGGGCGGGCTGGGCACCATGGGCTTCGCCGTGCCCGCGGCCATGGGCGCCAAGTTCGCCCGGCCCGACGCCGAGGTGTGGGCGATCGACGGCGACGGCTGCTTCCAGATGACCAATCAGGAACTCGCCACCTGCGCCGTCGAGGGTGCGCCGATCAAGGTCGCCCTGATCAACAACGGCAACCTCGGCATGGTGCGCCAGTGGCAGACGCTGTTCTACGACCAGCGGTACAGTCAGACCGATCTCTCCACACACAGCCGCCGCATCCCGGACTTCGTCAAGCTGGCCGAAGCGCTCGGTTGTGTCGGATTGCGTTGTGAGCGTGCCGAAGACGTCGAGGACGTGATCAACCAGGCCAGGGCCATCAACGACCGCCCGGTGGTCATCGACTTCATCGTCGGTGCCGACGCACAGGTGTGGCCGATGGTCGCCGCGGGCACGAGCAACGACGAGATCATGGCGGCACGCAACATCCGGCCGCTGTTCGACAACGAGGATCAGGTGTAGAGATGGCAGTCACGACTCACACCCTGAGCGTTCTCGTCGAAGACAAACCGGGTGTGCTGGCCCGGGTCGCGGCGCTGTTCTCCCGGCGCGGCTTCAACATTCAGTCGCTCGCCGTGGGCGCCACCGAGCAGAAGAATCTGTCGCGGATGACGATCGTCGTCTCGGTGGAGGACTTCCCGCTCGAGCAGATCACCAAGCAGCTCAACAAGCTGATCAACGTGATCAAGATCGTCGAGCAGGACGAGGGCAACTCGGTTTCGCGCGAGCTCGCCCTGATCAAGGTCCGCGCCGACGCCAACACCCGTGGACAGATCATCGAGGCGGTCAACCTGTTCCGCGCCAAGGTGGTCGACGTGTCCAATGAGTCCCTGGTGGTCGAGGCCACCGGGACACCGGGCAAACTGGAGGCGTTGTTGAACCTGCTCGAGCCGTACGGCATCCGCGAGATCGCCCAGTCCGGCATGGTGACCCTGGCGCGCGGGCCGCGCGGCATCGGCACCGCGAAGTAACCCCAGACCGCGAAAACGGAAAGAAAAGGAAGAAGATCCAAAGTGGCAGTTGAGATGTTTTACGACGACGACGCCGACCTGTCGATCATCCAGGGTCGCAAGGTCGCCGTCATCGGCTACGGCAGCCAGGGGCACGCGCATTCGCTGTCGCTGCGTGACTCGGGCGTGCAGGTGAAGGTCGGTCTGAAGGAGGGGTCGAAGTCGCGCGAGAAGGTCGCCGAGCAGGGCCTGGAGGTCGACACCCCGGCCGAGGCCGCCAAGTGGGCCGATGTGGTCATGGTGCTCGCGCCCGACACCGCGCAGGCCGAGATCTTCAAAAACGATATCGAGCCCAACCTGCAGGACGGTAACGCGCTGTTCTTCGGCCACGGTCTCAACATTCACTTCGACCTGATCGAACCTGCCGACAACATCACCGTCGGGATGGTCGCCCCGAAGGGCCCCGGCCACCTGGTGCGCCGCCAGTTCGTCGACGGCAAGGGCGTGCCCTGCCTGATCGCGATCGATCAGGATCCCAAGGGTGAGGGTCAGGCGCTCGCGCTGTCCTACGCCGCCGCGATCGGCGGTGCCCGCGCGGGTGTCATCAAGACCACCTTCAAGGAGGAGACCGAGACCGACCTGTTCGGTGAGCAGGCCGTGTTGTGCGGCGGCACCGAGGAACTGGTCAAGACCGGATTCGATGTCATGGTCGAGGCCGGCTATGCCCCCGAGATGGCCTACTTCGAGGTGCTGCACGAGCTCAAGCTCATCGTCGATCTGATGTACGAGGGCGGGATCGCCCGGATGAACTACTCGATCTCGGATACCGCCGAGTTCGGCGGCTACCTGTCCGGTCCGCGGGTGATCGATGCGGGCGCCAAGGACCGGATGAAGCAGATCCTCGCCGAGATCCAGGACGGCACCTACGTCAAGAAACTGGTCGCCGACGTCGAGAACGGCGGCAAGGAACTCGCCCGGCTGCGCAAGGAGAACGCCGAGCACCCGATCGAGGTCACCGGTAAGAAGCTGCGCGACCTGATGAGCTGGGTCGACCGGCCGATCACCGAAACGGCCTAGTTTCCACGCCGACTGGCCAGTTATTGCACGCCGAACGCGACAAAGCGCGCAATAACTGGCCTTTCGCGTTCAGGAGGAGAGGCGTTGTGCGACCCCGACCACCCGCCGGGCCAGGTGGTCGAGCGCGGCGATGGTCGGGTCGTCGAGCGCGGTGATGTTGTCGTGGTCGGCGGTCAGGCTCGTGCCGTACGGGTTGCCGTCGACGAACTTGAGCGGGTCGGTGTAGCCGGGTGGCACGATGACTCCGCCCCAGTGCATCAGCGTGGCGTAGAGCGTCAGCAGTGTGGTCTCCTGCCCGCCGTGCGCGGTGTTGGCCGAGGTGAAGCCGGCGTAGACCTTGTCGGCCAGCTTGCCTTCCGACCAGAGCCCGCCGAGCGAATCCAGAAATCCGCGCAATTGTGAAGCGACAGAGCCGAATCGGGTCGGCGAGCCGAAGATCACCGCGTCGGCCCACACGATGTCCTCGCCGGTGGCGGCCGATTGGTCCTTGGTGGCTTCATAGTTGGCGGTCCACGCCGGGTTGTGAGCGAACGACTCCGGGTCGCGGGTCTCGGCGACGTGGCGCAGGCGCACCTCGGCGCCCGCGCTCTCGGCGGTCGCGGCGACCCGCCCGGCCATGGTGGTGCCGTGACCGGTGGCCGAGTAGTAGATGACGGAGAGTTTGGTCTTGGAAGGGCTCACGGTGCCAGTTTAGGCAGAGTGGTGATGCCGAACTCGCGTTTGAGAACCGTTCGTGCGGCGTAGAAGCCGGCCATGCCGTGCACCCCGCCGCCGGGGGGAGTGGCCGACGAGCACAGATACGCCTTCGGAATCGGAGTGCTCCACGGATCGATCCGCGGCGTCGGCCCCCACAGTGCGCTGAGCATGTTGTTGCCGCCGACGCCGATATCGCCGCCGACCAGGTTCGCGTTGTGCGCGGTCATCCGCGACGCCGGGACGCTGCGTACCCTGACCACGACGTCGCGGAAACCGGGGGCGAACCGTTCGAGGACCCCGGTCACCGCCTCCGCCATATCGACCGTGGAGCCGCTGGGCACATGCGCATAGGTCCACAGAGGACGCCGGCCCTGCTCGTCGACCCGGGCCGGATCGGCGACATGGGGCTGCGCGGCGAGCACCATCGGCCATTCGGCGTGGCGGCCCGCGGCGATCTCGGACTCTGCCAACGCCATCCGGGCCCGGTCGCCGCCGAGGTGCAGGGTCGGTGCCGCGGCCAGCCTTTCGTCGGTCCACGGGATCTCGCCGGACAGCACGAAATCGACCTTGGCCACCCCCGGCCCGTAGCGATAGCGACGCAACGCCTTTGCGTAGCCGGGTGGCAGGGCGTGGCCGTATATCGACGACAACGCGGTGGGCGAGGTGTCGTAGAGCACCACGCCCGACGGTGGTTCGGTGACCCGCTCGCCGAGCACCAGTTCCCCGCCGAGGGCCAACAGATCGGCGATCAGCGCATCGGGGATCGCCTGCGACCCGCCGACCGGGATCGGCCATCCGACCGCATGTCCCAGCGTGGCGAGCATCAGTCCCGCGCCCGCCGACACCAGCGACGGCATCCGTGAAATCGTGTGTGCGGCAACCCCGCTGAACAGAGCGCGGGCGTCCTCGCCGGTCAGCGACCGCCACAGCGGGGTGCCCTGGGCCAGCAGCCGGGGGGCGACGCGCAGCGCGGCCGGAATCGACGGCGGGATCGAGCGTTTATCGCCGAGCAGCAGCCCGACCACCCCGTCGCAATCGGCGGCGAGCGGGCCGAGCAGGCGTCGCCACGAATCGCCGGACTCCAGTTCGGCGCAGGTGCGGTCGATATCGCGGTAGCCGATCGCCGAGGGACGTCCGGGCAGCGGGTTGGCGTAGGAGATGTCGGGGACCACCAGCCGCACCCCCCGCGCGCTCAGGTCGTAGGCGGCGAAGAACGGTGAGGCCAGCGCGAGTGGATGCACCGCCGAGCAGATGTCGTGGCTGACCCCGGGAAACTCCGGGTCGGGATGGGTGCGGGCCCCACCACCCGGAGTCGGTTGAGCTTCGATGACCTGCACCGACAGCCCCGCTCTGGCGCAGATGACCGCGGCGGCCAGCCCGTTCGGCCCGCTGCCGACGACTGTGACGTCCATGCCACCAGTACACCGCACAGGGAGGAACGGCGGCGGGGGTCGGCGTGTTTCGGCCCACACACTAGGCTGTCCGCGTGAGTCTCCCCGTTGTACTGATAGCAGACAAGCTCGCGGAGTCGACCGTTGCCGCCCTCGGTGACCAGGTAGAGGTCAGATGGGTGGACGGACCGGACCGGGAGAAGCTGCTGGCCGCCGTGCCGGAAGCCGACGCCCTGCTGGTGCGTTCGGCGACCACCGTGGACGCCGAGGTCATGGCCGCCGCTCCCAAACTCAAGATCGTCGCCCGTGCGGGCGTCGGCCTGGACAACGTCGACGTCGACGCCGCAACGGCCCGTGGTGTGCTGGTGGTCAACGCCCCGACCTCCAATATCCACAGCGCCGCCGAGCATGCGCTGGCGCTGCTGCTCTCGGCCGCGCGCCAGATCCCGGCCGCGGACGCCACGCTGCGCGAGCACACCTGGAAGCGGTCCTCGTTCTCGGGCACCGAGATCTTCGGCAAGACCGTCGGCGTGGTCGGCCTCGGCCGGATCGGTCAGCTGGTGGCGCAGCGGCTCGCGGCCTTCGGCGCGCACATCGTGGCCTACGACCCGTACGTGTCGCAGGCCCGCGCGGCCCAGCTCGGTATCGAACTGCTGACCCTCGACGAGTTGCTCGGCCGCGCCGATTTCATCTCGGTGCATCTGCCCAAGACCAAGGAGACCGCGGGGCTGATCGACAAGGCCGCGCTGGCCAAGACCAAGCCGGGAGTGATCATCGTCAACGCCGCCAGGGGCGGCCTGATCGATGAGCAGGCCCTGGCCGATGCCATCACCGGCGGCCAGGTCCGCGGGGCGGGCCTGGACGTCTTTTCCACCGAGCCGTGCACCGACAGCCCGCTGTTCGCGCTGCCCCAGGTCGTCGTCACGCCGCATCTGGGCGCCTCGACCGCCGAGGCACAGGACCGGGCCGGCACCGATGTGGCCGCCAGCGTGAAACTGGCGCTGGCAGGCGAGTTCGTGCCCGACGCCGTCAACGTGGGCGGGGGAGCGGTCGGCGAGGACGTGGCGCCGTGGCTGGACCTGGTCCGCAAGCTGGGTCTGTTGGTCGGGGCCCTTTCCGATGCCGCCCTGGTGTCGGTGGCCGTGCAGGTGCGTGGTGAGCTGGCCGCCGGCGGTGCAGAAGAGGTTGAGATCCTTCGGCTTTCGGCGCTGCGCGGACTGTTCTCGGCCGTGGTCGACGAGCAGGTGACGTTCGTCAACGCCCCCGCCCTTGCCGCCGACCGCGGTGTCACCGCGGAGATCAGCACCGCGACCGAGAGCCCCAACCACCGCAGCGTCGTCGATGTGCGCGCGGTGTACGCCGACGGGTCGGCGGTCAACGTGGCGGGCACACTGTCGGGCCCGCAGGAGGTGCAGAAGGTCGTCCAGATCAACGGGCGCAACTTCGATCTGCGGGCCGAGGGCTACAACCTCATCGTCAACTACAGCGATCAGCCCGGCGCGCTCGGCAAGATCGGCACCCTGCTCGGCGGGGCCGATGTCAACATCCTCGCCGCGCAGCTGAGCCAGGACGCGACCGGCGACAACGCCACGGTGATGCTGCGCCTGGATACCGATGTGCCCGAGGATGTGCGCGATGCGATCGCCGCCGCGGTCGGCGCGACCACGCTGAAAGTTGTGGACCTGTCGTGAAACTAGCGATCATCGCCGGCGACGGCATCGGACCCGAGGTCATCGCCGAGGCACTGAAAGTGCTCGACGTGGTGCTGCCGGGGGTGGACCGCACCGAGTACGACCTGGGCGCCCGCCGCTATCACGCGACCGGGGAGCTGCTCACCGAGCAGACCATCGACGAGTTGCGCTCCCACGACGCGATCCTGCTCGGCGCGATCGGTGACCCGTCGGTGCCCAGCGGGGTCCTCGAACGCGGCCTGTTGCTCAAGCTGCGGTTCGCCCTCGACCACCATGTGAACCTGCGGCCCGGACGGTTGTATCCGGGCGTCGACAGCCCACTGTCCGGGGTGTCGGGTATCGACTTCGTCGTCGTGCGTGAGGGCACCGAGGGGCCCTACACCGGCAACGGTGGTGCGCTGCGGGTCGGAACCCCGCACGAGGTGGCGACCGAGGTCAGCGTCAACACCGCATTCGGTGTCGAGCGGGTGGTGCGCGACGCGTTCGCGCGGGCCCAGTCGCGCCGCAAACACCTGACGCTGGTGCACAAGACGAATGTGCTGGCCTTCGCGGGCGGCCTGTGGTCGCGGATCGTGGCCGAGGTCGGTGCGGAGTTCCCCGACGTCGAGGTGGCCTACCAGCACATCGACGCCGCAACCATCCACATGGTCACCGACCCGGGCCGGTTCGATGTGATCGTCACCGACAACCTGTTCGGCGACATCATCACCGACCTGGCGGCGGCGGTGTGCGGCGGCATCGGGCTGGCCGCGAGCGGCAATATCGATGCGACCCGGGCCAACCCGTCGATGTTCGAGCCGGTGCACGGCAGCGCGCCCGATATCGCCGGCCAGGGCATAGCCGATCCCACCGCGGCGGTGATGAGCGTAGCCCTGCTGCTGGCGCATATCGGCGAGGCCGAGGCGGCCGCCCGGGTCGACAAGGCGGTCGGGGAGCACCTGGCCACCCGTGGCGACGCCACGCTGTCCACCGGTGCGGTCGGCGAGCGGATCCGGTCGCTGCTCTAGAACGGCCGAGCAGACACAAACCTGCCCCTTTTCACGCGAAAACGGGCAGGTTTATGTCTGTTCGCCACACCGCGGTGAGTTCGTCGGCGTCTCCGGGTCTATCTCCCAAATGAGAAATCCGCGTCACCGGGAGTCACCATGGGCCTCGTCCACATCGAAATGTTCGCCACGCTCGACCTCGTCGGGCAGGCGCCCGGCGGTCCCGACGAGGACCCCGAGGGGTTCGGATTCGGCGGCTGGCAGGCGCCCCTCGGCTTCGTACCCAAGGTGGAGACCAAGGTCGGGCTGATCAACTGGCTCATCCAGGACCCGGGCAACGAGGCCGTGGCCGCCGAACAGGAGTTC
>NZ_JBSFPX010000072.1:0-31661 GCF_053588415.1 Mycobacterium sp. NPDC003449 | reverse complement strand
CCGCTGATATCGGCGAGATACCTCGAGTTCCAGCGTAGATCGTTCGGTGTAAGCCCAAGTGGACTGGTCAAGGTCGACTCCTTCTAATCGGGGTCCGCCTGGGCTCCGCCGTCGGCCGTCGAGTGGACGCGACTGCGGGCCGCGGCCCTGCCGCGGATTCCGCCGGTCGCCGCGGTGCTGAACGAACCCAGCACCGCGACCATGTCGATCGGCTGGCCCGTCGCCACGGAGCCCACGATCTTCTTGGACATGCCTGCCGCATATCCGACCACGGCGCCCTTGACACCTGAGTTACCAAGCGCGCGTTGACCGTAGAGGCTGACCGTGCCCTGGGCCGCACCACCGGCAGAGTTCGCGAGCGCGACCGTACCGACCTGATTCCAGTTGAAGCCCTGCTGGTGCCCGTTTGCCCGCTGGATGCTCTGGACGAACAGGTCCTGCCCGACCGCCTCTGAGGATTCAACAAGCGACTTCTTGACTATCCGATGCACGGTGGTCTTCGTCATGGCCTTGCCGAGGTCGGTCATCACCTTTTTGAGCAACATCGACACGGTCCTGTTGATTGCAACCGACGTAGCCGCTTCCACTGGGGGGATGGCCGCCGCGGACGCACCGAAGGTCACCGAGGTCTGCGCAAGGGCCCACGAGATTTCAAATGCCGCGATCGCCAACGACGTCAGGATCTGTAGCTTGGTGTACTCGATATTGCTCCCCGTGGCTTCGGCGAGCCCACTCAACGCGTCCATCGCCTCGGCAAGTTTCTCGACAGAAGCGTCCCCGTCGAACAGCAGCTTGAATTCTCTGTCGGCAGTCCCCGCGGTCACGCCCTGCAGCGATGCCCTGGTCTTCTCCCGCATCTGGTTCAGCTCGGGTACCAGCACCATCATGTCGGCAGCGCGGCTATGCCACTCCTCGCCGATCCGGAACATGGCATCCTCGTCGCCCTTGGGCCACTGCGAACCGACCAGGTAGGAGACCCACTGCAGGTAGCCGGGAATCTGGATCGTCACCCGATCCCCCGGCAGCGAAACATTCCATGCGGCATCGCATTTCAGGCTAGGGGCGGGTCACACACAGAAGCCATCCGAGACGGCCCTGTTCGCCGACTGTTCAGCTACCGGCTAGTTCGACGTCGATTCGGGGCGCCGCATCACACGTTTCCGTGTGACCGCAGTCTCATTCGGCGAGTAACCCGGCCAGGCTGAGCTGATCGACCGCGACATCAACCTCGGCATCCGGCCGGTCGCTGAACAGCGCCGCGACCTCGTCGGCCGTCGCGGTGTGCGCGGTGGCCGCCGACAGCAGCGACCGGCACCGTTCGGCGGTGCCGTCGCCGGACTGATCGACCATCGCGGCGACGGTCGCCTCACGGGTCCAGACCGCCGGGAGCGCAGCCTCAAGTTCCCCGGACACGTCGGTCGCACCGCGGTACCACTGCCCGCCGGCCCACCAGAAGCAGAACGTCAACAGCCCATTTCGATTCCGGGTGTTGAGCACATTGTCGTTGACCCAGGCCGGGGCGCCGGTATACAGGTCGGGGAGTGCGGCGCCGCCGTTGTAGGCGGCCTCGAGTAGATCAGAGTTCCAGCGGCCACCCGAGAGCACCGCCCGGTCGCCGGGCAGCAGGTAGAGCGTCGATCCGCTGCGACGATCGCTCTCGAACCAGGCGTAGCCCGGGTGAATGCGCGGACCCCAGTCCGATCCGGCACCGGTGTGCGCCGCCGCAATCGTCCCCCATCTCGCGAGCAGGTCACGCAGCGGCGGCAGCTGATCGGTGGCGGTGGCGGTGCGACCGGCGGTGTTGTCGGCGGCCGCCTCGGCCGCTGCCCGGCGGGCATCACGTCCCTGCGCCTCGGGGCCCGCGACGTACCCGGCGAGCCACACCGGCAGCCGGGTCCGCGGATGGGCCGCGAGGTCCTCGCGGTAGTACTCCGGGGTGACGAGTTGGTCGCCCGGGAACGGCTCGTCGCCGTAGTCGTATTCGACCGCCATCTCGCCGCGGTTGGTGACGTTGAGCAACAGCCGCCACCAGGGGCCCGCCGACATCCTTGCGGCCACCTCCCGCTGGCGCGCCACCAGATCGGCGATCGACTGCGGCACCGGCACCAGGCCGGCCCGGTCCGCCGAATAGAACTGCAGCTGCGCGATCTGCGAGGACACCGTGAAGGCGAACTCGGCGGTGAGCTCCTCCCAGCCCGTGGGGCCCAGCTGGGCCAACTGCTGGGCGATCGGCTCGAGCAGACGCGAAGCCTCCTCGGCGGTCGCCTCGTCCTCGGCGGTGGCCGGTGGGGCGTCGGCGTGGTGGTCGACGACGGTGAAATCGGCCACCGCGGCGGGGCCGCCGGCTCCGGCCTCGGTGAACTGCCGCTCGAACTCGGCCATGAAGGCGGCCTCGTCGGCGAGGGTCGGCGCGCCGGCGCGTTCGGTGGCAGCGAACTGGTCACGGGCCTGCTGCGGCGGAATCGACGACGACACCTCCTCGATCCGCCCCGAATCTCCGACCAGGAATATCGACCGGCCGACCGGGATGTCGAGGAACGCCATCGGGTCGCTCTCGTCGACGTCGACGGGTGCGTACACACTCCAGCCTGCCGCGAAGCGGTCCGCTTCCAGTCCCTCCGTCGGGTAGTCCAGATTACGGGACCGGATCCAGTCCGCCACCAGCGAAATCGCTTGTGCCGCTTCCATTGCTTCTACCTTCCCGTGCCCTGCTGCTCGGCTTCGATTTGGTCGGCCAGTGCCGCGCGCTCGCCCTGTTGACGGGCCAGCAGCGCCGCACTGAAGGAGGTCCAGGCCGCATCCTGCTCCGGTGTCATCTGGGCACCGTGGACCTCGGACTCGACGTCCGGATGACGTTCCAGGAACTGGTTGAACAGCGCACCCATCTCCCGGCTGTGCTTGCGGTTGAGCTCAATCCGCCGCGGATCCATATCTACTCCTCGCCATCCTGGCACAGCGCCAACTGGTCGAACACCACCAAGGCCACCCGTTCCGGGTCGTCCGGCGGGTGCACCCGCAGGGTGTGGTGGGGATTGGGTGTGTCATCGACGATCACCACGGTCTTGATCCCGGCAGGCAGGTTCGCCGGCCAGTCGATCTCGTCGGTAGGTTCCTCGACCAGCACCCGGGCCCGCTTACCGCGCAAACCGGACTGGTCGTAGCGCAGCGGCTGTTCGGTCATGTCGGCTCCTCGGTGTCGGTGTCGGTGTCGGTGTCCTGGGCTGGGTCGTCGGGTCCGCGCATCGGAGGCAGGTCCGGCGGATTTTCCGGGTCGATGCCGAGCGCATCGTTCACACTGCCACGGCTGCGGGTCGAGCTTTCGACGATGCCCTCGTAGATCTCGTCGCCCACCCTGCCTTTTGCCCGGCCGCGTTCGACGAGTTCATCGAACGTCGAGTTGGACTCGTTGGCGTTCAGCCATTCCGCCAGCTCGCGGTTCTCCATGAGCAACCGGGTCCAGCTGCGGATGGTGTTGCGCAGGCCGTACATGGCCCTGGCTCTTTCTTCGGCGCCGACACCATCGCGCAGGAGTTGGGCGCCAACTTCCCGCATCCGGAGTTCCATGGTGGTGTAGACGGCGCGGGTGTCGTCGTCGGACAGGGTGGCAGCCGCGTAATGGCTATGGGTGGCACCGTCGATGATCGCTTCGTAGACCGCATCGCCGGCCAGCCCCTTGCGCTCCTGCCGGGCAACCAGATCCTCGAACGACGGATTGCTCTCGTTGGCCGACATCCACTCCGCCGCCGACCGGTTCTCCATCAGCTCGCGGGTCCACGACCGCAACGAGCCGCGCAGCCCCGACAGCGTCCTCGCCCGGTCCTCGGCGCCGACGCCCTCACCGATCATCTGCTCGTTGAGCGCGCGCAGTCCGAGCTCGAACTGCGAGTAGATCCGCGTGGTTTCGGCGTCGGACAGGCTCCCCGGTTCGAGACGGCTGTGGGTGGCGCTCTGGATGATCGCCTCGTAGACTGCGTCACCGGCCAGTCCCCGCTCCTGGTTCACCGCGACCAGCTCCTCGAGGGATGGGTTGGCGGTGTTGGCCGCCAGCCACTCCGCCGCGGCCCGATTGTCCATGGCCGCATATGCCATGGACCGCAACTCATTTCGAAGGTCCACCAGCTGCCTGGCCCGGTCTTGGGCGCTGACGCCGTCGCGGCTGAGTTGCTCGTCGAGTTCGCGCAGCCGGAGTTCGCCCCGGCCGAAGACCCCGATGGCCTCACCCGTCGACAACGAGCCGGGACGGTGGCCGCCCAGACCGAGTCGGTCGATGGCGGTCGGTTCCGTGACATCGCCGATCGCGTCGGCGGCACCGAGGTATTTGACCCCGTGCCAGTAGGTGCCGGTCAGCAGGTCACGACCCAGGTGCGGTTCGCCGACGGTGGCCAGCGCCGCGAGGTCGATGGGTTCCGGTAGGTCGGGCCGGCGCGGGTCGAGGCGCTGCACGATGTCGTCGAGGATGGCCTGTGCTTCCGGGCTGACCCGATCGCGCAGTCGCAGGGCCGAATCCCTGACGCTGTCGACCGAGGCCTGCAGCTTCGCCGGGTCGGGGCTCCAGCTGAAACCGCGCCTGGCCCACGCGTAGCCGCCGTCCTGTTCGGTGCGCAGTTCGATCCGGTCGACGCCCGAATCCGCGTAGTACTGCTCCAGTTGGGCGCCGAACGCCTTGGAGAAGCCCTTGTGCCGGAAGGCTGTGTCCGGAATCTCCACCACGTTCTGGTGGGCCACGAGGTGACCTTCGGCGTCACGGACATACGTCTGCTGCAGGAAGCCGATCTCCTCGTCACCGCTGACGATATGTCCGCCGACGATGACTTCACCGGAGCGCGTGATCTCGGCCCGGAACATCTCGACGCGGTATGGGCCGTATTCGCCGGACAGATCGGCGGCGAGTTGCCGGACCCGGTCGATATCCAGGGTGTCGACGATGTCGCCCAGCGGCTTCGCGAAGCGGGTATCGACGCGGCGGGTGGTGGAATCCTGGGCGCGGTAATGCTCCTGTTGCGGCCGGAAGCCGGGATCCTGCCGCGGGGCGCCCCTGACATCGCCGATGGTGTCGGCGGCGCCAAGGTCGACCTGCGGCGGCGCATCCCGCAGCGAGTGGACCGCATTTCCGTCGGGATCGAGATAACCGACGGCCGTGCGGTCGACGGCATCCTGGCCCCAGTGCGGCGGCCATTCCGAACGCGTGCCGGTGTGCGGATCGACCAGAAACAGCTGACCGCCGTCGTTGACGGCGAGATACGCATGGCCACCGTCGCGGCCGCCGGCCCAGCGCGACGCCAACACCGCCGACGAACCGTCACCCAGATCCCGAAGCGTCGTCGCCACATCGTCATACGTCGCGAACTGGGCACTCGACCGAACAGCCTGGAACAACGCCCACGCCGGAACACCCGTACGCGACGGTGCCACCGGCACCCGCACGTCGCTCCCGTAGCGTTGCGACAACTCGGCCGCCACCCCGTACGCGCAGTTCTGCGCCGAGGACGCAGCGGTGCCGATTCCCAACCAGCGTTGCAGCCGTCCCATGAACCCGGTGTGCGGCTGGGTATTCTCCTGGGACACAGGCAGGTAACGGACGAAACTCACACCCGTGCCCCGCAGCAGCAGCCGACCCAGATTGGGTTCCGCGGCGGTGGCCATGGTGGCCACATCGATGGGCTCGGGCAGCCGTGGGTGGCCGGGTTCGAGCCGCGCCACCAGCTCCGCCAGCGCAGCCCGCCCCTCGGGGCTGACCTGTGCGGACAGCCGGTTCGCCGCACTCTTGATGCTGTCCAGCGACTCCGTCATCTTCCACGGAGTCGGATCCCAGGTGAAACCGCTACGCGCCCAGGCGTTGCTGCCGACGCCATGGGATTTCACCTCGATCCGGTCGACGCCCGACCGGACGTACAACCGTTCGAGTTCGGCGGACAGTGCCCTGGAGAAACCCTGACCCTGCTTAGTGGCGTCCGTGATGACCAGGCCGTTGTTGTAGGTGACCAGGTTGCCACTGCCGTCATATTCGAAGGACCGTTGGGTGGTGCCGATCTGGGTGACGCCCTCGAAGATCTTGCCGGTCAGCATGACCTCGGAGTTGACGATCTCACCGGTGAACTCGATGCGGTAGGGCCCGTAGCCACCGGAGAGGTCGCGGGCAAGCTGATGCACCTGAGCCGGGTCGAGTCCGCCGACCACCTCGTCCAACGGCTGGGCGTAACGGGTGTCCACCTGTCGGGTGCGCGGATCCTGCTCGCGGTAGTCCTGCTGCCGCCACAGGAAGTCCGTATCGTCGCGGTGCCCGCGGACATGGCCGATGTCATCGGCGGCGGCCAACTTCAGCGGTACATCGACATCGTTGCGGCCCAACGGGTTCCCGCTGGGATCGAGATATCCGACGGCGGTGCGGGCCACCGCGTCCTGACCCCAGTGCGGCGGCCACCCCGAGCGCCCCCGGTGGGAGTCGACGAGCTGGATGTCCCCGTCGACGTTCACCGCAAGATAGGCGTGCCCACCACCGCGCCCACCGCTCCACCGGGACACCAGCACTGCCGACGATCCGTCACCGAGTTCGCGGAGGCGTTGTTCGACATCGGCGTACGTGGCGAATTCGGCGTGCGATCCGACCGCCTCGAACAATGCCCTGGCCGGAACGCCGGCGCGGGACGGCGCGGTCGCGATCTCGAAGTCGCGCCCGTACATCGTGGACAATTCGCCGGCGACACCCTGTGCGCAGTTCTGGTCGGACCGCCAGTGCGGATTCCAGATTCGGTGGGCCGACAGCCCAGCGGCGGGTTCGACGGTGCGCCGGCCGTCGACGGTGCGATGCTGTTCGGTCTGTACCCGTTCGGGATGGCCCGCCGCGATCCGGCCCATATTGACCAGCGACTCGTTGCGTGCGGCGTTGGCGTGCAGATAGTAGGCGTGGTGGGTGCCGCCGGTCAGAAGGTGGTTCTGGGTGGATGGGAACTCCGCGGTCACCCGCACCGCACCAAAGGAATTCATCGCCGGGTCGATACCGAGGCCGATGCCGAGAATCCGGCCGGAGGAATCGGCGGTACGTCCGCCGAGCGCGGTGACCGCGTCCCGAGATGAGGATGCGGCGAAGACGTTGTCGGTTCCGATGCCGAAACCGGAGGCATGGGTGATCGGGCCCGCCCCCGGTGAACCGACCAATGTGACGGTGCTGACCTGTCCGGCCAGCCGTCCGTCCTGCCCGGCGTAAGCGGTGGTGGTCGACCCGTACGAGTAGCCGAACACGTGGTTTCCGGTGAACGGCGTTCCGGCCTGGGTGGTTTGGTGCACGGCGTTGAATGCGCTGATATCGCTGTGGAGGATGTCGCCGCCGGTGCGCGCGAATCCGTGACCCGCCGCGTGCCACAGCTTCCATCCGCTGGGCGAGTCGTAACCGATCCAGGCGATCGACGATGCCGTCAGGCCCGGGTTCTCCATCCGCACCGACTGCAGATGGTTCAGCGCCGAGTGGGTGTAGAAGCCGAACATCGAGTGCAATGTGGTCTGCACGCCGGGCACATGCCAGGACACCGAGTCGGCCAGGTACGGATCGGCCCCGAAGCTGAGCACGGCACGGCCGTCGCCGCCGAACGCCACCGGATCGAACGCCAGCAGCAGCGGCCCATCCTCACCGGCGCGTTGCGCGTCGGCCGCGACCTTCTGCAAGGCCAGGTCGAACTCGTTGGCCCTGGCCAGGAATTTGCGCTCCGCCCGGCTGGGTCGCTCGAATTCGTCGATCTTGGTCTGGATGCGGTCGGCCTGGTCGCGAAGTTCCTGCAGGACGGTGCGGTTCGCGGCGTCGCGCGCCGCGGCCGGGATTCCTTCGGCGTTGCCGACGTGCTGGGGGTAGGTCTCGATCAACGCCTGCTGCTGCGCATCGGACAGGCCGGACCACCACGCCGCGTTGTTCTTCGCCCGCGCCTGGGCTTCCTCGGGTACCCCGAGCGGACCACGCAACTCATCGGGTCGCACCGGCGGGATCCGCTGCAGCAGAGCGTCATCGGCGATCGCCGGATCGCTATGGGCATGGTTCTCACCCTGCACGCTGCCGATGCGGTCGGCGGCGAGCAACTCGCGGCGGGTATCGCCGTGCAGACCGCGCAGCGGATGCCCGTTGGCGTCGAGGTAGCCGACGGCGGTGCGACGGACCGCGTCCTGACCCCAGTGTGGGGGCCATCCGGAGCGTTCCCCACTGTGCGGGTCGACCAGGTAGATCGTGCCACCGTCGTTGACGGCGAGATAGGCATGGCCGCCCTGCCCGCGACCGCTCCAGCTCGAGGTCAGCACGGCCGACGCGCCGTGGCCCAACTGTTCGAGCCTGCTCTGGACCTGTGCGTAGGTCGCGAAGCGCGCCGCCGAGCCGACCGCCTCGAACAAGTTTCTGGCCGCGACGCCCTTGGGTGAGGGTGGACCGTCGATCGTGATGTCGTGTCCGTACATCGCCGACAGCTCGTCGGCGACCATGTGGGCACAGTTGTTGTCGCGCACAAAGTTCGGGTTCCAGAAATGGCGGCCATGGACCGGGTAGTGAGCGCCGGGGTCATCGGCGATCCGCAGCGCGCGGCCGGTTGCGGGTTCGACGGTATGCTCACGGGTTCCGCCGAACCACCGACGGAGCCGTTGGTCCAGGGTGCGATGACCTTCGGTGTCGACCCGGTCGGCGCGGCCCGCGGCGATCCGGCCGAAGTTGGTCAATGATTCGCTGCGCACCCGCAGGCTGCCCGGGTCCAGGTACCCCCAGTAGAGGCTGTGGGTCATCCGTGAGCCTGGTCCGCGGTGGTCCAGCGCGGCCGGGAACTCCGCGGTGATCCGGCGAGCCCCGAAGATATCCATCGCCGGATCGATACCCTGGCCCATCCGCCGAATCGTCCGGCCCCGGTCACCTTCGTGCGTGCCGCCGAGACCGGTGGTGCGGTCCCGCGAGGACGCCGCCACGAACACGTTGTCGCCGATACCGAAATCGGCGGCCGTCCGCAGCGGCCCGGCCCCTGGCGAACCGATCAGCGTGATGGTCCGCACCTGGCCGGCCAGCCGACCACCGACCCCGGCATGGCTGACCGTGCTCGACCCGTACGAATGCGCGAACACATGGTTGCCGCTGAAATGGCTGCCGTCCCCGGTGAATACATCACGGCCGGCATTGAATGACTGGATATCGGCCGCGAAGATGTGGCCACCGTCGCGGGCCATCCGCTGAAACCCGACGCGCGGGTCCCAACTGCCCGGCGGGTGGTAACCGAGATAGGTGATCGACGCCGCCGAGAGGTCCGGGTTCTCCTGCAGCGTGGATTGCAGCTGGTTGATCCCGCGCAGCATGATCGTCCGCGGGTTAGCGATCGACGTCGTCATGCCTGGCACGTACCAGGACACCGACTGCGCGGTATACGGATCGGCCCCGAAGCTCACGATCGCGCGCCCATTGCCACCGAACGCCCGTGGATCCAGTGCCAGCAGATACGGGCCACCGACGGTGAGCCGGTCCGTATTTCGCTGCGCCGAACGCAGCGCGGACTCCACGTCGGTCATCAGCTTGACGTATTTCTCCTCATGGGAGTTCAGGGCGACCCCGTTCTCCTGCCGGGACACCAGCAGGTCGCGGTGTGCCAGATACCGCTGCAACATCCGCGAATTCGCATCGTGGCGGGCCATCGGCGGAATGCCCTCGGCATTGCCGATCTCGTGTGGGTATGTCTGGATCAACGCCTGCCGCTGGGCATCCGACAGATCGGCCCACCACCGGGCGTTATCTCGCGCCCTGGCCACCGCATTGTCCACCGCGGCCCGGTGATCGGCCGGGCTCGTCAGATCGGCGGCCGTCGTCCCCCGCTCGGCCAGCGCCGTGTCGGCCACCACCCTGGCCGGTGCGGGCACCTGCTGAACATCGGCCACCTCGGCGGCGGGCAGATCCCGCGAGGAGTGGGTGCCCGCCTCGACGGAAGCGTGGGCATCGGCGGTCAGCTCGGGCGAATTGGCGAAACGTGGGTTCCACCAGTGCCTGCCGTCGACCGAGTGTCGTGCACCCGGATCGTCGGCGATCCGCAGCGGACGCCCGGTGGCCGGTTCGACGGTCCGCGCGCGGGTCCCGCCGAACCGCCCTGGGCGTTGGTCCAGGGTGCGATGGCCTTCGGTGTCGACCCGGTCGGTACGCCCGGCGGCGATCCGGCCGAAGTTGGCCAACGATTCGCTGCGGACCTGGGTGGAACCCGGGTCCAGGTACGCCCAGTACAGGCTGTGGGTCATCCGTGAGCCTGGCCCACGGTGATCCAACCCGACGGGAAACTCCGCGGTGATCCGGCGGGCCCCGAAGGTATCCATCGCCGGATCGATACCCTGGCCCATTCCCCGGATCATCCGGCCCCGGTCGCCGGCGTGTTCACCGCCCAACCCGGTGGTCGCGTCCCGCGAGGAGGCCGCCACGAACACATTGTCGCCGATACCGAAATCGGCGGCGGTCTGCAGCGGGCCTGCCCCTGGCGAACCGATCAGCGTGATGGTCCGCACCTGATCCGCCAGCCGGCGGCCGTCCCCGGCGTGACTGACCGTGGTCGATCCGTACGAGTGCGCGAACACGTGGTTACCACTGAAATGCCCGTCGTCTCCGGTGAATACGTCGCGGCCGGCGTTGAACGACCGGATATCGCTCGCGAAGATCTGGCCGCCGTCGCGGGCCATCCGCTGAGACCCGACCCGCGGGTCCCAACTGCCCGGCGGCTGGTAACCGAGGTAGGCGATGGAGGCCGCCGACAGGTCGGGGTTCTCCTGCAGGGTGGATTGCAGCTGGTTGAACCCGCGCCGCATGATGGTGTTCAGGCTGCCGATCGACGTCGTCATCCCTGGCACGTACCAGGACACCGACTGTGCGGTATACGGATCGGCCCCGAAGCTGACGATCGCGCGACCGTTGCCGCCGAACGCCGCCGGGTCGAGTGCCAGCAGATATGGGCCACCGACGTTGAGCCGGGCGGCATTCCGCTCGCCCGCGCGTATCGCGGCCTCGATCTGACCCACCAGCTCGACGAACTGGCCCTCCTTCTTGCTGATGGCCACACCATTGTCCCGGCGCGAGACCAGCAGATCCCGATGTGCCAGATGGCGCTGCAACATCCGCGCATTCGCATCGTGGCGGGCCATCGGCGGAATGCCCTCCGCGTTGCCGATCTCACGCGGGTACGTCTCGATCAGCGCCTGCCGCTGCGCATCCGGCAGATCCGACCACCAGCGCGCGTTGTCCCGCGCCCGCGTCACCGCATCGTCCACCGCAACGCGGTGATCGGCCGGGCTCATCAGATCCGCGGCGGGCACACCCAACTGCCCGAGTGCCTCGTCGGCGATCTCTCGAGGGCTTCTGGTGTCGACGACCTCGTCGACCGAGGTGATCTGGTTATCGGATTCGTTGTGCCAACGTGGGTTCCACGGCCTTCGGGTATCGCGGTCGCCCCTGGTCTCGACCTCGCCGTCCAATCGGAGTGGCCGGCCCGCGGCCGGTTCGACGGTGTGCTCACGCGTTCCAAAGAAACGGCCGGGGTGGCTGCCTGCGGTGCGGTGCTGCTCGGTATCGACGCGGTCGGTGTGCCCGGCCGCGATCCGGCCGAAGTTGGCCAGCGACTCGCTGCGCACCGGCGTTGCGGAGGACCGGTCGGCGAACCGGTAGTACGAGTTGTGGGTGCCACGGCTGTGGCGACCGTCCATATCCGACGAGAATTCCGAGGTGATGCGCCGCGCACCGAAGGTATCCATCGCCGGGTCGACACCGAGACCGCGCCCGAAGATCCGGCCGGCCGATTCGGGGGTTCGGCCGCCCAGCGCGGTGAACGGGTCCCGCGACGAGGATGCGACGAATACGTTGTCCCCGATCCCGAATTCGCCGGCCTGTCGGACCGGCCCGGTGCCGGGCGAGCCGGCCAGCGATATGGTGCGGACGTCGTTGGCCAGCCGCCCGTCACGGCCGGCGTAGCTCGTCGCGGTCGAGCCGTAGGAATGGGCGAACACGTGGTTTCCGCTGAAATGACTACCGCCCCCGGCCCAGGTGTCGCGGGCGGCGTTGAAGGCGCGGATATCGCTGTAGAGAATGGCCCCGCCCTCTTGGGCCATCCGGTGCCCGGCCGCCCGCCAGCTGCTCGCACCGCTCGGTGTGTCGTAGCCGATCCAGGCGATCGAGGCGGCGGTGACGTCCGGGTTCTCCTGGGTTGTCGACTGCAGTTGGTTGAGCGCATCGCCCATACAGGGGCCGATCTGGTCGATCGTCATGCCCTGCCCCGGCACATGCCAGGACACCGACTGGGCGGTGTAGGGATCCGCGCCGAAGCTCACCACCGCGCGGCCGTCACCGCCGAATGCCGTGTGGTCAAAGGCCAGCAGCTGTGGCCCACCCAGATTCTGTTGCTGGGCAAGGTCTCCCGCCCGGTTCAGCGCCTGGTCGATGCGATCGAGACGGGTGAGCATGTTGCGTTGACTGCGGGTGAGCCGGTGACCGCTGTCCCGCAGGGACTGCAGTTGATCGCGGTGTTCCCGCAGCGAAAGGGTGTTGGCCTCGTGCCGCGCCGCGGCCGGGATGCCCTCGGCGTTGCCGATGTGCTGCGGGTAGGTCTCGATCAGGGCCCGTTGTTCGGCACCGGTCAGTTCGGACCACCAGCCCGCGTTGCTGCGGGCCCGCGCATCGGCCGCCTCCATCGACCCCAGCGGGTTGCGCAGCCCGTCGACGCCCACCGGTGGGATACGCCTGGCCAGTGCGGAATCCGCCACCATGCTCTGCGGCACGACGTCGCGCCAGCGCTCACCGGGGTAATTTTCGCCGTCGGTGGATCCGTCGGGATGCCCCTGCACATCGCCGACGGCCGCGGCCGCGAGCAGCTGTTCGGGCCGCCCCTGGAACGGCTGGACCGCGCTGCCCTGGGCGTCGAGATAGCCGACGGCCGTGCGCAACACCGCATCCTGGCCCCAACCGGGTGGCCAGGGTGTCCGGCGTCCCGTCGTGGGGTCCTGCAGGAAGAGCTGCCCGTTGTCGTTGACCGCGAGATAGGCGTGCCCACCCTGGCGCGGGCCGCCGGTCCACGCGGACGTGACGATCGCCGCGGAGCCGGGTTCCATCCGACCGAGCGTCGTGGCCACGTCGGAGTACGAGGCGAATTGGGCGCTCGACCCGAAGGCGTGGAACAGCGAACTGGCCGGCCTGCCCTGCGCCGTGGGGAAGGACGTCAGCTGGACCGGCCTGCCGAACCGCTCCGACAATGCCTGGGCGACCCCGTCCACGCAGTCGACCCGCGGCCCGGTCCGGTCGGTGCTGCCGGTAGTCGCCGCGTCGGGGGTCGTGGTGTCCGGATCGGTGGGACCGGTATCGCCGGTGTCCTGCTGGGGGTCCGTCCGCGCGGCCACGGGTGCGCTGTCGTGCACGCGAGCGGCCGGTACCGCCGGCGTCTCGGAGGTTCCCGCCGCGACCGTCGGCGAAGCCGAAACCTGCTTCTTCGCATCGGATGTCGATGTGGTGGATGGCGTACCCGTGGGCGGGGGTGTGCCGGTCGTCGTCGGTGTGGTCGATACCGGAGGCGTCGTGGTGGTCGCTGAAGGCGTCGCCGTAGTCGCCGATGACGGCGCCGCGGTCGACGGTGCCGATGCCGCGGTCGATGGGGCCGCCGGGCCCACACCGTCGATCTGGCTGTTCGAGACCGTCGAGTCCTGGCCCGCCGGAACGGTGTCCGGTGCGACATCGGCCCCGGTGGCCAGGTTGGCCGCAGATGTGCTGGTGGATTCGGGTCCGCTCTCCTCCGACGTCTGGCTCGGTTCGGCGGCGACAGGGTCGTGCCCTTCCGGAACCTGCCCGTCGTGGTCCGCCGGCGGTGGGGTGTCCGCTACGGGCGCAGCAGGTTCCGTATGGTGATCCGAAGGCTCGCTCGCGCTCTGGTCGGCGGCGGACGGGTCCTGATCGGCCGTGCGGTCGGATGAATCGTCCTGGGCCGGGTCGGGGTCCGCGGGCTCATCCCGGTCGGCGGCCGGCTCGGGTGTGGCCGCGACGTCCTCATCCCGCGCCGCGGGTTGCGCCGCCGACGTGTCGTCATCGGTGTGCGGTGCCCGCTCGGCGGTAGGGCTCTTCGCCGAATCAGCCGGATCGCGTTGCGTTACACCATTGTTCTGATTGTCCGAGCTGTTCTGAGCGCGGGCCGCGACGTGCGCCGGGGATACCTGCTTGTCGTCGGGGGTGTTCGAGGCCCGGGCCTGTTCCTCGGTGTCCGGCGAGGTGCCGACATCCGGATCGGCCAGGTCCGGTCCGTCCAGGGTGGGCCCGTCGAGCTGGCCGGGTGACGGCGGCGAGCCGGGTGAACCGGGCTCGGTATTGGTGGTGGGATGGCCCGATACATGGCCGACCCCGGCACCCTTGAGCCCGCCGATGCTGGAGGTGGTCGACCCCGCGATGATGGACAGGGTGTCGAATTGTCCACCGACGGACATGGTTCCGGCGACGTTACCCGCGACCCCGGCACTGAAGAACGTCGTGACACCCTTGGTCGCGGCACCCAGCCGGCTCTTGGCCGGGCCGAGGCCGTGCGCCACCGGGACCGCGGTGACGCCGCCGGCCCCGCCGCCGACCGTCGAGGCGATCGCGGTCTGCTTGAACCGGTCCCACCGGTAGCCGGCATGGCCCTCGTTGGCCTGGATACCCTGGACGATCCCTTCCTGCAGCAACCCCTGGCTCAGTTCCTGGAGGGATTCCTTGAAGCCTTCGTGCACCAGGCGTTTCATCATCGTCCTGGTCAGCAGCTGACCCATCTTGGCCAGCACGCGGCGCATCGCGGCCATGATGATCTGGCGGATCGTCAGTACCGTCGCCTGCTCGACGACCGGGATCGCCGCGGTCGACGCACCCCAGCTCGGCCCGGACATGGCCAGGCACCAGGAGATCTCGGCCGCGGCGAGCGCCAGCCCGACGATGATCGACAGCTTGCTGTACTCGATCTCGGTGCCGAAATTGGTGGCGCCCTCACCCAGGGCCGCGATACCGGTGGCGAGCTTGTCCACGGCATAATCGCCACCGAACAGCATCGAGAACTGCTTCTGCGCGGCACTCGCGGTATCCCCGAAGAGCACCGAAAGAGTCTCGGCGCGAACGCTGTCCAGCTCCGGTATCAGATCCTTGAGCGCCTCGGAGGCCGCCTGATAGTGCTCGCCCATCTGCCGCGTCCGGGACTCACTGCCCTGCGGCCATTCCCCGCCCGCGAGATACGACACCCATTGCAGCCCGGGCGGGATCTCAATGTCCATAAGCGAATCGGCTCGGCAGCGGTGCTAGCCGGCGTGCCAGCCGGTGATGAGGCGGCCCTACGCCTGGTCGTCGTGTTCGAAGGAGTCCGCCGCCCCCTTGAGCCCGACGGAGTAGTAGTCGAGCAGATCGGTCTTCGTCACCACCGAACCGTCGACCCAGTCCCGTTGCGCCAGATAACCACCCTCGCCGGTGGCGAACTGATCGCCCATCTTGTCGTCGCCCCAGGCCGCACCCTCGGCCGCCAGATCGTTCTGCAGGGTCGACAACACCTTTTTCATTCTGGCGCTGACATCGTTGAGATGCTTGGAGGTGCCCCTCAACTCGGCCGGGGTCACACCGAACGGTCCCGACATGGATTCAGCTCCTCACCGTGGGAAAGGCGGATTCGTCCAGCCCGTCGTCGTCTCGTCCGCGCGGAGGGCCGATCGGGCCGTCGTGGCCCAGCACGGAGTCGGTCAGATCGCGTAGATCGGGTGCGCCGTCGACGATCTCGGACAGGGCGGGCATCATCCTGCGCCGCTCGCCGAGCGGAACCATCATGGCGGCCACCTCGTCTGCCGCGGCCTGTGCCGCCGACTGCGCGGCGGCGGTGAGGTGTTCGCCGAGTTCCTCGAATTCGAACTCGTCGAGGTAGGACTCGTCGATCGCGGTCCCGATGACATGCCCCTGGGCGTTGACGGTCACCACGACCAAGCCGTCGGCCGCCTCACCGGTCGCGGTGAGTTGGGCCTGTTCCTGTTGCATCGCCGCGATATCGGCCATCTGTTCGGAGACCAGAGCGAGCACCTCCGTCATCTGGTGCCGCATGGCATCGTTACTCAGCTGTCTCACCTCACCCGGCAACGTCGGAAACGGAATCGGATCAGTCTCCCAGATGCCGGAGTCCGCTGCCAGCGCGTTAGTCGAATCGGTATCGCGTTTCCCACATTTGGGTGACCTGCGGATGAACACATGGCGAATTGCCATGATCACTCATTCGCTCGCATCATGCTTTGCCGACGGCCGGTCGACATACGAGATTTCCTGGCCGGGTGCGCTAGCCGGCCGATAGCTCACGCCGGACCGTCGGTCGCCCACATAATTTGCCCGACGGACGTCAGCGTTGCTGGCGTCCACCCCGCAGCCGGGGGAACTTGTCGGCGACCGCCCCGGCCAGTTCCAGGTAGGCCTGCAGCGTGGCCGGGCTGAGCAGATCGAAATCGACGTCGGCCCCCTCGGCGAGGTGCGGATCGAACGGGATCATGTGCACCGAGCGGCAGCGGGCCTCGAAATGCTCGTAGACCTTCTCCAGCTTCAGCTTGACCGAGCCCGGTCGCGATGCGCTGAGCACCACATGCGCGTCCCGGACCAAGGTGGAATGGCCGTGCTGCATCAGCCAATCCAGGGTCGCCGACGCGCTGCGGGCGGCGTCGATCGCGGGCGAGGAGACCAGCACGATGGTGTGCGCGAGATCGAGCACACCGGCCATCGCGGAATGCATGATCCCGGTGCCGCAGTCGGTGAGGATGATGTTGTAGTAGTGGCACAGGATGTCGACCGTGCTCCGGTAGTCGGATTCGCCGAACACCTCTGAGACTGCCGGCTCCTGCTCGCTGGCCAGCACCTCCAACCGGCTACCGGCCAACCTGGTGTGCCTGCGCACATCGGCGTAACGCTCGATGCTCGGATCCGACAGCAGATCGCGCACCGTGGAGCCGCTCGACGCGTCCCTGACCCGTTCGGCCAGCGTGCCGCGGTCCGGGTTGGCGTCCACCGCGATGACCCGGTCATTGCGCATCATCGCCAGCGCCGACCCGAGCCCCAGCGTGGTCGTCGTCTTCCCGACCCCACCCTTGATCGAGAGCACCGCGATCCGGAAGTCACCCACGATCGGCTGGCGGATCTGCGCCAACAGATCCTCCCGCTCACGTTCCTTGCGCGATTCGCCCGGGTTGACCCGGCCGGCGCTGGCCCGGTGCACGGCGCGACGCCACCCCGATTGCGGGGCCGTGTGCGCGCGGCTCAGGATCCCGGCGTCGTCGAGCGAGGGCGGCACCGTCGAGAACTGTGCCGGGGCGCCGGCCGGCCGGTGCTCCACCGGGGCACCGCCGGGAGGTGGCGGGACCCAGCCGGGCGGCGGCGGTGGCGGGAACGGCATGGGCGGCAGCGGCAGCGGTGGCATCGGACCCGGCGGCAGCGGCGGCATGGGCAGCTGCGGTGGGGGCTGCCGACGGATCTCGGGGGCCGGGTCCTCGGGTTCGGGCCTGCGCTCGCGGACCGGCTCGGGCCCGCGGTCGGGCTCGTCCGAGCCGGCGGGCCGCGCGCCTGCGCTGAACCGCTCGGCGAACTCCCTCGATCCGATGGTGCTGTGCAACTGCCAGGGCGGCGGGGCGAGACGACGGACCGGCGCCTGCTCGGGTTCGGGCACCTGCAGTTCGTCGGTCACGTCATCGACATCAGCCGGGGGCGCCGCGGCGGGCGGATCGCTGCTCGGAGGCTCGGCGGCCGGGGGCTCGGTGGGCTCAGATGCGGCGTCGGCCTGCGGTGCGGCGTGCTCCCCGGAATCCTGCTGCGCCGACCGGTGCGCCGCGATCCGCTGCAGCAGCGCCGCCGCCCGGGCCTCGACCTCGTCGAGTTGATCAGGGTCCAGGTCGCCCAGCGACCCGGCCTGGTCGATCGGCCGCTTCTCCTCCGGCATCATTCCCCTCGCGATCTGCGCTGAGTTCGCCCCCGATGGTACGTACCACTCATCGGGGGCGCCGCCCGGCGGCGGCCACGGCCACCGCCGCCACCGCAAACACGAGACAGGCCGCGGTAACGCCGAAGACAATCCTGCGAGCCAGCACGTTACCCGGATCCGGGCGGGGCGGCCCGCTGATCGGTGCCGTCGCGGGAACGGCCCGGTCCTCGGCCCCCGACGGGACCTGGGAGGTCAGGGCCGCGACCGGATCGACCACCCCGAACCCGGTGGCCTGGTTGGGCCCGTTGCCCGGGGTTCTAGCGGTTCTCTCGACCAGCCGTTTGACCTCACCCGCGCTCAGGTTGGGGAACCGGGACCGGATGAGCGCCACCACGCCCGATACGAACGGGGTCGCGAAGCTGGTTCCGTTCAGCGGGGCCAGCCCCTGCTGGCCGAGTTGCGCGTTGATCAGCCCGGGCCCCGCCGAGTCCAGCGAGGTGATCCGCTCACCGGGGGCCGCCACCCGCAACCACGGCCCGTGCAGGCTGAAGTCGGCCGGGGTGGCCGATGTGGTCACCGCGCCGACCGCAAGGACGTAATCGTCGAACCAGGCCGGGCTGGCGATCGTGCTCACACTGCTCCAGCCGCTGTCCAGCGGCTGGTTCGGATCCCGCATGGTGTTCTGCGCGTTGCACATGCTCTGGGTGTTGAAGTTGCCCGCGGCGGCCACCACGACGACGTTGCGTTCGAACGCATCTCGCACCGCACGGCCGAGTGCGCCGTCGTCCAGGCTCGCCGCGACCGGGGCACACGCCACCTCGGACAGATTGATCACGGTGGCCCCGAGGTCCACCGCCCTGGTGATCGCCAGCGCCAGCGTCCTGGTGTTGCCGTAGCCGACCGAGGTGGCGTTGGGATCCTGATTCTGGCTGCTGCCGGTACCCGCGACGCTGTAGGCGCCGCTGTTCTGGCGGATGGACAGGATCGCGGCGTCCGGGGCGACCCCGGCGAAGCTGTCGCCGTCGGCCGGTTTCGCCGCGATGATCCCGGCCACCAGGGTGCCGTGCGCATCGCAGTCGACCAGCCCGTCGCTGTTGGACACGTAGTCGCCCCCGGCCTGCAGCTCAGGCAGCCGTGGATGCCGGTTCACCCCGGTGTCGATCACCGCCACCTTCTGTCCCGCGCCGCGCGAGAAGCGCCACGCCCTGCGGTACTCCAGCATGGCCTCGGCGCTGGTCTGCTTCGTGAAGTCGGTGCCGGGCAGTACGCCGGTCGGAACACCGCAGATCGTCTTCTGCTCGGTGGGTTCGGTCGGCGCGACCGGCCCGCTGTCCGGCGGTCCGGGTTCCACCACGGGCGGTGTGACGGCACCGGCCGGCGGTGCACCGAGGCCGGCCACCACGATCGTCAGCACCACACCCACCAGTGCGACGCCCCGCCGGACCCGCACTACCAGCCCATCCGCTCATACAGCCCGATCGGCCACAGGGCCAGCGGCAGCAACGCGGCAGCGGCCAGATACTCCAGGTAGGCGGCCGCGCTCCGGAGCCGCCCGGGCCGGGCGCCGCCCGCGGTCAGCACCCCGGCCAGGACGCCCGCCACGACCAGCACCGCCAGCACCGCCACCCCGGCGTACTGCAGCGGCCGGGCCGCGGACTGCGCCCGCACGCATGCCGTCAACACCAGGACGAGTGCGGGGGCCGCGAGAGCCGCCCGCTCCGGCCAGGTGTCGGCCCTGCGGCAGCGCAACGCCAGGACGGCGGCACACACCATGGCGAAAGCGAACGCCGCCCAGCCCGGATCGACCCCGATCAGGACGACCGACCCGACCAGAACGGCCGTCGCCAGACCGGCCAGCAGGCCGGACCGGGTCAGCACCGCCGAGTGCACCCGCGCCCAGACCTGTTCGGCACTCGGCATCGGGGCGACTGGTTCGGCTTCCGGTGCGGTGAACGGATCCTGTTCAGGCTTGGCACCGCGACGCGCGACCGTCACCGGGTAGTGGTCCAGCCGCGCGGTCAGCATCGGCACTATCAGGCAGCCCAGCACCGCGGCCGCGGCGACCGCGACGGCCAGCATATCGACCCGCCCGCCCAGCGCCCGGCCGCCGAATGCGGCCACCCCGAAGCCGAACAGCACCGCAGCCGTCACATAGGCCCAATGGCCCGCGCGGATCAGCCGGTGGCAGATCACGGTGAGTACCAACAGAACTCCGCATGCGACGGCCAGCCCGAGGACACCGTAGGGCGCCCCGGCCACCCAGCCGAGCGTGCCGGCGATCACCAGCACCGGCGGGCCCACCGCGGCCGCGATATCGGCCCGGTCCAACATCCGGCGCACGATCACCGCACCGGCCACCAACGCGACCACCGTGAACCCCGCGCCGCCGATGATCGCCGCCCGGTGCGCGGACACCTCGTCGGCGAGCAGCAGCAGAACCCATACCGCCGAGCACAGCCACAGGCCCGCGAACGCCATCACCGCCGCCGAGGTGGCGTCCCACGCCGCGTACGCCGCCCGATTGAGCCGGGCGGCCGCATCGACCACATCGTCGTAGAGCGTGGGCGGGGACAGCGCCCGGCGAGCCGAAAGGCGCAGCAGCTCACCGTTCTCGACGCCGGCCTGATGCAACGTCAGATCCGGGTCCAGCTCGGTGCCGCCATCGCGGCGCAGCACCCAGAAGGTCCGGCGCTCGTCGCGGTCGGCGAGATCCTCGTCGCGACCGGAGTCGCGGGATTTGATCAGCCGGGCCAGTTCCGGCAGGAACGCCGCGACCGGCACATCGGCCGGCAGCGCGACGTCGAGCTGGGTCCGGCCGCCCACCACCGAGACCCGGGTCGATTCCGGCGCCGCGGATACCACCCGGATCTCGCGGAGTTCCTCGACCCCGGTCACAGGTCAGGCATCCGGGACAGCTGGATGATGCCGCTCCTGGTGGTTCGCGAGACCAGCATGCCGCGGCCGGGCGGCATGGCGACGGCCTTGTATCCGCCGAACAGTCCGCCCTCCTCCTTGCTGCCGCTCATCACCAGACCGTTGCAGGTCAAATCCTTGAGGCGACCGACGATCGGGTCCATCATGGCCCGCCCGGCGCCGCCGCTGCGACGGGTGACCAGCACCCGCAAACCGATATCGCGGGCCTGCGGCAGGTATTCCACCAGCGGGCCCAGCGGGTGGCTCAGCGATCCGCCGGGGATCAGGTCGTAGTCGTCGATCATCACGAACAGGTCCGGACCCGACCACCAGGACCGCTCCTTGAGCTGCTGCTGGGTGATGTCATCGGGCGGCAGCCGGTCCTTGAGCGCACCGGCCAGCGCCGTCATCAGGTCCGTGCACGACTGCGGGGCGGTGGCGTAGCCGCCGAGGTACTCGTCGGGAACGACGCCGAGCATCGATCGCCGGAAATCGACGAGGATGATCTTGGCCTCGACCGGGGTGGCGTTCTCCATCACACCGGCCGCGATGTTGCGCAGCAGCCCGGTCTTGCCGCACTCGGTGTCGGCGAACGCCACCAGATGCGGCTGGGCGTCGAAATCCAGGACCACCGGCGCCAATTCGTCCTCGTTGAGCCCGATCGCGATGCGGGACCTGCTGAGCTGCCCGGCTTCACCGGCCGCGCGGATCACCGCGGCCCGGTCCACATCGTGGGGCAGCATCCGGACCCGCGGCGCCTCGCGATCCTGGTAGTGGATGCGCACCGCCTCGACCGCGCCGGCCACCCCGGAGGGCAGATCCTCGACGTCGGAGCTGGAGTCCAGCCGGGGCAGCCCGATCAGCAGGTGCAGCCGCTCGGAATTGATACCTCGGCCGGGCCTGCCGACCGGGACCAGCTCGGCCGCGCGGCGTGCCACCTCGCTGTCGATCGGGTCGCCGAGCCGGAGCTCGATCCGGGTGCCCAGCATGTCCTTCACGGCCGGGCGGATCTCCATCCATCGCGATGCCGAGATGGCCAGGTGCACACCGTAGGACAGGCCCTGGATGGCCAGCGACTGCAGCACCGGATCCAGCGATTCGAAATCGCTCTTGATCGAGGCCCAGCCGTCGATGACCAGGACCACGTCACCGAATCTGTCCTGGCTCAACGGGTCCGCGGCGGCTTCGGCCGGAGGCAGTGTGGCCAGCCGGGCCTTGCGCTGCCGGAAGTCGCGCATGGACTCGATGTTCAGGTCGCGGAACAGTTGCTCGCGGGCCCGCAGCACCCCGGCCACCTCGGCGACCGTGCGCCGGATCCCGTCGGAGTCCATCCGGCCGGCCACCCCGCCGACGTGCGGCAGTTTGGCCAGGCTGGCCAGCGTGCCACCGCCGAAGTCCAGACAGTAGAACTGCAGCTGTTCGGGGGTGTGGGTGGCTGCGGCGGCCATCATCAGCGTCCGCAGCGTGGTGGACTTGCCCGACTGCGGCCCGCCGACCACCGCCACGTTGCCCTGTGCACCGGCCAGGTCGACCATCAGCACGTCGCGGCGCTGATCGTAGGGCCGGTCCACCACACCCATCGGCATCCACAGCCGCCCGTTGATGTTCTGAGGTGAGGACCAATCCGATTCCGGCAGCAGCTCGTTGACCGCCGGGCTGTCGTCGAGCGGGGGCAGCCACACCTCGTGGGCCGGGCGGCCGTGTCCCCGCAACCGGCTGACCACCATACCGAGCAGCGTGGTCTTGACGGGTGCGGAGGGCCCCCGGTCCTGATCCGGCTTGGGCGCCTCGGGCGGCGGGGCCGGTTTGGCGGGCAGCGGATCCTTCTTGACCGGTGTCGCGGTGAACAGCTTGGGCGCCAGCGCGCCGAGGTGGGTCACCCGCCCGGCCTGCACCGACACCCGAGGTTTGACGTACTCCCCCGAGACATAGCTGGCGTTGAACCGGATCGGTTCGGATGCATCGCATTTCAGGAACGCCGAGCCGGGGACGCTGGGCAGGTGGTAGGCGTCGGGCACGCCGAGCACGCTGCGCGACTCGCCCGCCGAGAAGGTCTTCAGGCCGATCCGGTAGGACAGGTGGGAATCCAGCCCCCGCAGCTTGCCCTCCTCCAGCCGCTGCGAAGCCAGCAGCAGATGCATGTGCAGCGATCGGCCCAGCCGGCCGATCATCACGAACAGCTCGGCGAAATCCGGCTTCTGGGACAACAGTTCGGAGAACTCGTCCACCACGATGAACAGGGCGGGCAGCGGGTCCAGGTCGGCGCCGTTGGCCCTGGCGCGTTCGTACTCGGTGACATTGGGGAAGTTCCCCGAAGCGCGCAGCAGTTCCTGGCGCCGGTTCATCTCACCGGCCAGCGCGTCGCGCATCCGGTCCACCATCGTCAGCTCGTCTTCGAGGTTGGTGATGATGGCCGCGATGTGGGCGATCCCGTCCAGGCCCAGGAACGTGGCGCCGCCCTTGAAGTCGACCAGCACCAGGTTGAGCGCCTCAGGGGAATGCGAGGTGATCATCGACAACACCAGGGTGCGAAGGAATTCCGACTTGCCCGACCCGGTCGCACCGATGCAGAGACCGTGTGGCCCCATCCCGAACTCGGCCGCCTCCTTGATGTCGAGTTCGATCGGCTGACCGTTGGGTGTGATACCGATCGGCACCCGCAGCCGCTCCCGCGGTGAGCGTTGCCGCCACACCTGTTCCGGCACGATGGCCGCGGCGTCGGGGATCTTCAGCAGTGCCATCAGGCCGGGGTCCACCGCCCTGGAGTCGGCCTCCAGGCTGACGATGTGGGCGGCGTTGGCCGGCCGGTACCGGCCGATCCGCCTGGCCGTCGTCTCGGCCTCGGCCAGGGTGATCGCGTCCGGGGTGGCGAACCGTTCCACACCCACCGCGGTGCGCGCCGCCACATCCTCGCCGTCCACCACGAGCTGCAGGCTGCGGCGCGCGCTCGCGCCGGTGCGCGGGCCGTTCAGGTCGAGCAGTGTCACGCTGTCCAGGCCGGCGTCGGTGACCAACTGCTCGTCACCGGTGACGAACCCGTCGTCGAGCACGACGACGAGTTGTTTGAGACCCTGGGCGGGCTGGGCGTTGCGGGTGAAGCGGCCACGCTCGGCCAGATCGGCCGAGAGCGCGGTCTCCATCAGTTCCAGGGTGGGAAACAGCAGCCGCATCGACCCCATGCCGTCACGGGTCACCGAATGCTGGGCATGGGGCAGCCATTTGGTCCAGCTCCAGTTCTCACCGTCGGGGTTGGCCGTGACCACCGCGACCTGGACATGGTCGGGACCGTGAAAGGTGCACAGCTCCAACACCATGGACCGGACCAGCTGCTGGGCCAGCCTGCGCTCGCCTTCGAACGTGATGGTCGGGAATGCCCGCAGCGACACCGCGGTGGGCAGCGCGTGCACCACCGAATGGGTCTTGACGAATCGGCGCAGCGCCACCGTCGACACCGGTTCCAGATCCTCGGGCGGCCCGGTCTCGGGGGCCAGCAGCCGGGTGGCCAGCCGGTGGGTGCCGATGCCGACCCGGACATGGCAGTAGTCGGCGTCGCTGGGCCGCCGCTCCCACATCCGGCGGGTGCCCACCACATCGCTCAGTGCCCGTGGATCGGGATGGCTCCACTCCAGCGCGGTGCGTTGGTCGGTACCGGTGTCGTCGGCCTCCTCGCGAAGGTTGGCGAGGTAACTGAAGTAGTCCTTGCGTTCCTCGTTGAGTTCGGCGGCGGCTTTGCCGTTGCCGCGGTTACCACCCATGAACATGCCGACCATCGACATGACCATCATCATCGGGAAGATCAGGAACATCGGACTTCTGGCCATGTCACGACCCCCGACCGTGACCATCAGCGCGATCATGCCGATCACGGCGACCAGCATGACGAACGGCATCAGGCGCAGCAGCAGGTTGCCGGGGATCGCGCGGGGTACCTCCGGCGGCGGCGCCAGATTGACCTCGCCGCCGGGCATGCGCGGCGGCGCCACCCTCAGGCGGCGTACAAAACCCTGCGTACTCACCCTTCCCTCCCCGGAAGCTGCGCAGACGAATGGCTGGGTATTGTCAGTTTCGATCGCTGCCGATCAGTGCCGAGCAATCCCATTGCGCAGGAGGCCGACTGGATTGTGACTCTACCGCCCTCGTTATCGACACTTGAATCCGAACTCGATCCGGAAGCCGAGTCCGAGCCGGAACTGAGCCGGCTGACGCTCGTGGTCGGCGAACTCACCGTCGACGTGGGCCTTCCCGCCCAGGTCGCCATCGTCGAGTACGTCGGCGCGGTGATCGATATCGCGAACGAACAGATCGCCGCCCACCAGGCCGGCAGCTCGGAGTCCAGCACCGTCGAGTTCGACTCGGTCGACGGTCAGTGGACGCTGGCGCCGCTGGGCGGCGACCCGATCGATCCGCAGCGGTCGCTGGGCGAAGCCGGGATCTACGACGGCGACCTGCTGATGATCCGCGCGGTCGGCCAGCCGGTCAGCCCGCTGCTGTTCGACGACGTCGACGACACGACCACCGGGCAGGCGCACGCCGTGCAGGCCTGGTTCGCCGACAACGCGCGGGCACTGACGTGGTTCGGCATCGCCATGGCCGGCGCCACCACACTGGCCGGGGTGGCGGCAGGCTGGGCCGGCATGCCTGCGGTGCCCGCCGTGGTGCTCGCCCTCGGCGCGATCGGGGTGTTCCTGGCCTGCCTGGTGGCGCACCGGGCACCGGGCACACCGGTGTCGTCCTGGATCGCCGCGGTCTCGGTGCCGCTGGTGTTCGGCGGCTCGATCTACCTGGTACCCGGCGGTTACGGCGCGACATCGCTGCCGATGGCGTTCGCGCTGACCGCGCTGGGCTCACTGCTGGTCCTGCTCGTCTCCGGGACCGGTTCCGCCCTGCACACCGCGATCATCGCGCTGTGCACCTTCGGCGGAGTCAGCGGTACCGCGATGTTGCTGAGCGATCCGCCGCCGCGCACCGTCGGCGCTTTGCTCGCCATGGTCGCCGTTATCGTGGTCTACCTGGCGCCGCGGGTGACCATCGGGCTGTCGAAGCTGCCGATCCCGCGGGTGCCGACGGCTGGCGAACCGCTCGACGACATCGAGACCCAGGGCGGGATCGGCGTCGAGGGCGTCAACGCGCTCGGCAAACAGATCATCCCCACCGAACAGGATCTGATCGCCCGGGTCCGACGGGCCAACCAACACCTCACCGGAATCCTGGTCGCCGCGGCACTCGCGGCGACCGTCGGCTGCTACCTCGCGGTGGATGTGACCAACGGGTTCTACTGGCAGGGAACGGTTTTCGCGATGATGGTGGCGACCGTGCTGTGCCTGCGCGGGCGCAGCCACCACGATCTGGTGCAGTCGGCGACGCTGATCGGCAGCGGCCTGACCATCGCCGTCGGGGTGATCGTCAAGACCGCGCTGTACGTGGAGAACTGGCAGGTTCGCTCGGTCGTCGCGCTCGGCGCGCTGACCGTGCTGATCCTGGCCTGCGGCCTGGTGGCGCCGCGCCGCGAATTCTCGCCGGTGGCGCGGCGTCAGGTCGAGATTCTGGAGTACCTGGCCGTCGGATCGCTGTTCCCGCTGTGCTTCTGGATCATCCGGATGTACGCGTTCTTCCGCGAGCTGCGGCTCTGACGCCCTGGGCGTCTAGCGCGCCGACACCGGGGCGCTGTCGGGGTCGGCGGCCATGCCGTCGTGGGCGACCAGCGCGGCCTCCTGGGACAGGTCCGGCCCGGCGGGAAGCAGCGACAGCACCGGCCACGGCGCCCACTGCGGTGCGTTGGTCGGCCCGTCGGAGATCTTGACGCCGGTCACGCCGAGCGCATCGGCGGTGGGCGGATCCTTGATGTGGTAGCGCACCCCGGTATCGGAGACGTAGAACAGCTGACCGGTCGACCGGCTGTCCGGATCGCCGCCGGTGGCCTGTACGTATTCGCCGGCTCCCGGGGTCAGGTACACCGAGTCGACCGCGGGCCCGCTCCCGTCGGCGCCGGCCAGCCGGACCAGCTGGGCGCCGTCGGCGGTCGGCAACCGATGGCCGACCAGCAGCCGCACCGTGGCCTCGGCATCGGTGTTGGACCGCTGCCAGCCCATGCACACCACCCGGTCGGGGTCGGGCTCGACGATGCGCGGCGGGTTCGACGGATAGTGGTCGACCGCGAGCCGGTGCACCGTCGGCGCCTCGGCCAGCACCCCGGCGGCGATCTCGTCGACCCCACCGCTCGACACCTCGCCGGATGCGCTGTAGCGGATGATGTCGGCGGTGGCCTGCGAGATCGGCTGCAGACCCTCGCGCAGCACCACGTAGAGCTGTTCACCGCGCGAGTCGACGGATTTGACGATGCTGCCGACCCGATGCTCGGGCCCCAGCAGCGGGCTGGGCTCGCCCGAACCCTCGACCGTCACCGGGATGATCGGGGCGACCAGCGGAAACGAATTCAGCAGCGACATCGACATCGGCCGAGCCGAGGCACCCTGCAGGTGCAGGCCGTTGACCAGCACCGGATCCGATGCGTCGACCGGGGCCCGCACCCCGCGGTACACCAGGTAAGTGGTCGCACCCGCCCGGGTCAGCACCGCCTCGTCGGGATCCACGGGGCGGATTCCGTTGCCGAGCACCGGGTCGTTGGCCAGGACCGTGGTCTGCAGGCTCGACGTACCGGTGGCCTCGGTGACGCCGGGGGTCTGCAGGTTGTCGCACACCGTCCATGACGATCTGGCCATATCGTCGCCGCCGTTGATGCTCGCGGGCGCGCCCACCACGCCGACCATCGGCCCACGGGGCAACGCGTCAAGGAACTTCTCGTCGACCTGCTTGGGACTGTCGTTCTTGCCGACGATCAACCGCGCCGAGGCCAGGTTCAGGACGGGATGCACCTGGTCGCCGATCCGCACGTAGGGGGCGCCGCTGGTCTTGCTCAGCACGATCTGGGCGTCGCCGATGTTGGGCGAGGGTTTGAAGAACGCCATCACGGTGGCGGCGCCGGTGATCAGGACGGCGATCACCAGGCCCACGATCAGTGCCCGCGTCTGACCCCGCATCGGATCGTGGATCATCCGGGAGTCGCCGCGGATCAGCGCGTGCTCGAGCCTGCGGATCAGAAACCGGTAGCCGTTGACCTGCGCGCGAGTGGTCACCTGCGCTGGCATGGGGCTCCCGTCGCGGTCGGGGGAAGGCGTGCACCGTAGGGTATAGCACGTCAACATCACCCCGACAGCTCATCCTGGCTGGTGACCACTGAAATGCGGTGTGCGCATTGACTTTCGCATCAGCGGATACGGCTGACAAAACGCAGGTGACGACCGCGGGCGAGATCGGCCCGCAGCGGTTCGTCCCGCTGGCCGATGTGATCGCGCTGCAGGTGCTCGCCGTGGTCGGGACGGTGATCGCGTTTGTCCTGCACAAACCGGGTTGGCAGGGCGCCGCGGTGGGCCTGGCCGTAGGGCTGGTGCTGGTGGTGCCGGTCGTCGGCGGCAGCACGGTGCCGCGCGCACTGGCGCTGCGCTGGGGTTTTCGCCGGGACCGCAGGCGCAGGGCCGCCGCGACCATGCCCGCCGACCCTTTCGACGTGCCGACATCGGATGGTCAGCAGATCGGATTCCGTTGGAACGGCACCACGTTGCTGTCCCTGATCAGGATCGACGAGAATCCGCGGGCCTTGACCGTGCTGGAACCGGGGATGACGGTCTCCGGGGAGATGGTGCCGGTCGGGGCGATGCTGGACTGCCTGCGCCAGTTCGACATCACCCTGGAATCCATCGACATCCTCAGTCAGGGTGCCCGTTCGGCCGGGCACACCGACGTCGCCGCGGTCTACGACTCGGTGCTGGGCCCGCTACCGGCCATCGCCCACCGCACCGTGTGGATCGCGGTGCGGTTCAACCCGTCGCGCTGCGCCGAGGCGGTCCGGCGCCGCGGCGGCGGCAGCGACGGCATCCTGCGCACCGCGACCACCGCGACCCGGCGGGTGGCCAACCGCCTCGCCGAGGCCGGGCTGCAACCGCAGTTACTCACCGCGAGCGGTATCGCGGTGGCCACCAACCAGCTCGGCGACGGGGTCGACCTCGGCTCGGTCGAGGAAACCTGGGAGGACTGCCGGGAGGGCAATTTCCGGCTGTGCAGCTTCGCGGTCCGGCCCCACCTGCTGACCACGGCGGGCCTCGGGCTGCTGTGGACGGTGCCCAGCTATTCGACGACGCTGTGCCTGTCGCTGCGGGAGGACACCGAACGGGACCTGATCCAGGTGCGGGGCCTGGTCCGCTTCGACAGTGACGTTCGGGTCCCCACCCAGCTGCGCGGCCTCACCCCGCTGCGCGGCAGGCAGTTCTCGGCCCTGGCTGCCACGCTGCCGATCCCGGCCGCCGCGGGCCTGACCCGCCCGATCGAACACTGGGCGTCGGGACCCCACGATTCCCCGCTGGGCGAACTGGCGGTTCCCGCGTCGGGCTGCGGGCAGGTGATCGGGGCGAACGAGGAAGGCCGGGCGGTCGCACTTCCGGTGTTCGGCCCGCAGATCCGCCGGGTGGAGATCCTGGGCACGCTGCACCTGGCGCAGCAGGTGGTGCTGCGGTCGCTGGCGCTGGGGGCCAGGGTGCTGGTGCACACCCGGCGTCCGGCCCATTGGCGCAGCATGGTGCAGGCGGTCGGCCACCACGACCTGTTGTGGGTCGCCGACTTCAACCGGCGGGCGCTGCAGGCCGGCTCGGAGCGCAACTACACCGTGGAGATGTTCGACGGTATCCCCGAGCAGGCCGTCCGGGTGGGGGTGACCGCGATGACCGTCGCCCCGCCGAACACCCCACCGTCCACCAGGGCCGATGTCGTCCTCGATCTGATCTCGCCGCGGCACGACACGGTCCGGGTCAGCACCCAGGACGGATCGGCGATCGTCACCATGGTGGCCACCGACGACGAGATGCGCTATCTGCGGTCCTCGGCAGGCAGCATCGACTGATCCGTCGCGGCGGTGCGCTAACGTGGGCCACGCGCACCTCCGGATCGACGAAACCCAGGAGTGATCGTGGTCTATTCGCCCGTCTGCCGGAACCTGTACAACGCGGTGGCCGTGCTGGGTGTGGCCGGTTACGGCGTCGCACTGGGAGCGGCCGCCGACGGGGACGCCATGGGCTGGCCGGTGCGGTTCGCGGCGCTGGCCGCGCTGGCGGCGGTCATCGGCCTGATCGCCAGACAATCCGCCCTCCCGCATGCGACCGCGATCCTGGCCGGCGTGGGATTTCTGGACGGTCTGTGGAGCGTCGTGACCACCTCGGCGGGCTGGTCCCCGATGGTGACGGTGATTTTGAACGGTCTGCAGGCGGTCGCGGCCGTCGCGGCGCTGATCCTGCTGCCCAAGCCCGAACCCAGCGCCAACGAGGCCTACTTCGACTACTACAACCAGGCCGTGCGGCAGTACTACGGTCAACTGGACGCGGCCCAGCGCGGCGCCTACGGGCAGGCCTACGACCAGTCCTACGGTCAGGCCCAGGGGCAGGCCTACGGGGACGCCTACGGCCAGGCCCAGACCGGGGCCCAGAACCGAGCCCCGGCCCAGACCACGACACAGTACGGCGACTACGCCGATCTGCTTACCCCGCAACAGGATTACGGCAGGCCCACGTCCAACGCACCCGCCGATCCCGCCGCGGCGGCCCCGCCTCCGGGCCGGGCCGGGGCCGGGCCCGCCCAGTCGCCGGGTGCCCCGGCACGCGCCGACGATTCGGCCCGCCCGAGCTGGCCGCAGTAGCGGTCAGCGGCGCGGCCGCGTCGTCCGGTGCAGCAGCCATGCCGCGGGCACCGTGGCCGCCAGCGTCACGGCGAACAGCACCGTCGCCGATCCGGTGTAGACGGGCCAGCCCAGCACCAGCTCCATCACCAGATCCATCGCGACCACATGCACCAGGAAAATCTCGTAGGAGATCTCCCCCAGCCACACCATCGGCCTGCTGCCCATCAGACGCGGGTACCGACCGGTGTCGCCGAGCGCGAGCGGGGCCACCACAAGAGTCGCGATGACCGCATAGAAAAGCACCTTGAACAGGTCTTCGGACAGGCTCAGGCGCACCGCCGTCGTGGTGCCCGCGATCGGTGTGGACACCACCAGATAGCAGACCAGCGCGAGCGGCAGCGCGGCCAGCGCATAGCAGCGCACCTCCATCGCGGCCAGCACGGCCAGCGTCATCCCGCCGACGAACCACACCAGATAGTGCGGTAGCCAGGTCCCGGCGCCGACCGGCAGCCACCCGGTGCCGTGCAGTACCACCAGCCAGATCGGGCTGACCGCGGCGAGCGCCGCGAGACCGACCAACAGCAGGCCCGGCCGGAACCTGCGCCGGCACAGCACCACCAAGAGCAGATAGCCGAGTAATGGCAGTACCGCGTAGAACGCCACCTCGACGGCCAAGCTCCACATCTGACTCAGGCCCTGGTGCAGGTAGTCGGTGAAGTAGTGGTCGCTGTAGATCTGGGTCAGGCTGAGATTGCGGATCAGACCGGCCCAGGTGTGGCCGGGATTGGGTTGCACGGGCCGCAGCTCGTAGATCCCGTAGACGATCAGGACCGTCACCAGATAGGCGGGCATGATGCGGCGTAACCGATTTCGCGCATATCGCGAAACACTCGGTGCGCCAGTACCGTTCACCGCGGCGCGGACCCAGGGGCGGAACAGCAGCAACCCGGAGAGCACGAAGAAGATCGCCACCCCGACCTCGAGCCGGGCACTCGCCAGGCCCAGATATCCAGCCGACAGCAGACCGGTGCCGTAGGCCGCGTGGGTTGCCAGCACCGTCAGGGCGGCCTGGAGCAGGTTGCCGGGGCGGACCGGGTCCGTGCCTTGACCGGGGTGCGGGC
>NZ_JBSFPX010000071.1:0-31665 GCF_053588415.1 Mycobacterium sp. NPDC003449 | reverse complement strand
CGCCGTCGCCGGTCATCGCCACCGTGTGGCCGCGCGATTGCAGGGCGTGCACCATGGCGCGCTTCTGGTCCGGGCGGACCCGGCCGAACGTGGTGTACTCATCCAGTGCCGCGGCCAGTTCCCCGGTTTGCTGCGGAAGCCGCCTGGCGTCCATCGTCTCACCGTGCAGACCGAGCTTACCCGCAACCGCACCCACCGAAACCGCGTTGTCACCGGAGATCACCTTGACCGAGACATGCTGCGAGGCAAAGTACTCCAGGGTTTCCCCGGCATCGGGACGGATGCGCTGCTCGAGCACCACCAGCGCCACCGGGGTCACCGTGCCTGGGGCGTCCGCGGCGTCGACGGGCACATCGCAGGAGCCCACCAACAGCACCCGCAGGCCCTGCGCACCGATCTGCTCGGCCTGTTCGGCCACGGGTGATCCGGCGTCCAGCAACACATCCGGTGCGCCGATCACCCAGTTCCCGTGCTCACCGTAGGAGGCTCCGCTCCATTTGGTGGCCGATTTGAACGGTGCGGTCGCGGTGGCGGTCCAGCCCGGCGCAGACTGGTACGCCTCGGCGATGGCGGCCATGCTCGCGTTGGGTCTGGTGTCGTCGGCGGCCAGCTGCGACAGCACCTCGGCGACGTCATCGCGGGTCAGGGTCTGCAGATCGCTGACCCGCATACCGTTCTCGGTCAGCGTGCCGGTCTTGTCGGCACACACCACGTCGACCCGGGCCAGGCCCTCGATCGCGGGTAACTCGTTGACCAGGCACTGGCGCCGGCCCAGCCGGACCACACCGACCGCGAACGCGATCGAGGTCAGCAGCACCAGGCCCTCGGGGACCATCGGCACCAGCGCCCCGACCATGCGCAGCACCGCTTCCCGCCAGTCGGCGTCGGTGGTGAACAGCTGGGTGTAGATGGTCAGCAGGCCGGCCGGGACCAGCAGATAGGTGATGAACTGCAGGATCTTGTTGATGCCGTTGCGTAGTTCGGATTTCACCAGGGTGAACTTGGTGGCCTCCTCGGCGAGCTTGGCGGCGTAGGCCTCGTGCCCCACCTTGGTGGCCCGGTAGGCCCCGCTGCCCGCGACCACGAAACTCCCGGACATGACGGCGTCGCCGGAATCTTTGGCGATGGGATCGGCCTCACCGGTGAGCAGCGATTCGTCGACCTCGAGGTTGGCCTCCTCGACGATCTCGCCGTCGACCACGATCTGGTCACCGGGCCCCAGTTCGATGATGTCGTCGAGCACCACCTCGCTGGGCAGCACCGCCCGGGTTCCCGACTGCCTGCGCACGGTGGGTTTCGCCTGTCCGACGATGGCCAGCTTGTCGAGGGTCTGCTTGGCCCGGAGCTCCTGGATGATGCCGATCGCGCTGTTGGCGATGATCAGCAGGCCGAACGCGCCGTTGATCACCGAGCCCGTGGACATCACGATGACGAACAGCACCCCGAGGATCGCATTGATCCGGGTGAAGACGTTGCCCCGCACGATATCCGAAACGCTGCGCGCCGCGCGGGTCGGCACATCGTTGGTCTTGCCCTCGGCGATCCGCTGTTCGACGTCGGCATCGGAGAGGCCGGTGGCGGTGAGCGTGGTCATCGGGTGAAGGTCCCCATTCCGTCCTCGTCGTAGTACTCCAGTGTCAGCCGGCCCCCGGCGAACGTCGCCTTGGAGATCGTTCCCGGCGGCGCGTTCTCGGTGGTGAACGCGAAAGTGAACACGTCACCATCCCAATGCCGCAGCGGCACCCGCAGCGTGTGTCCCAGGGCCAGGCTCAGCGTGCCACCCTGTTCGGATACCGTGGCCGGTCCCCAGTAATCATTACGGTAGACGCCGGTGTATGACGAAAGCGGTTTGGCGGCTGCGGGATCGGCCGGCGGCTGCCTACCCACCAGCTCGCCTTCCGGCGCGTCCATCGAGGCGAACGCGTCGGCGTACAACGTGCGCCAGTCCTCGCGGATCTCACCGAACTGCACCAGATCGGCGAACTCGGCGGTCAGGGTTTCAGGAATGCCCGACGGGGTCGCATTGGTCAGCGCCACGACAGCGACATCCGCCGACGGGATGATGACGAAGTTGGTCCCGGCGCCGAGTTCGAAGGCGCCGGAGTGGCTGAGCTGGGTGCGCGCAGCCGAGGTGGTGCCGACGTTGAATCCGTAACCGTAGAAACCGGACCGCATCGCGGGCTCGGCGCCCCGGCTGGACACCACCTGCGGGGTGACGGCGGGCAGCAGGGCGTCCGCGTCGATCACCCGCTTACCGTCCAGCGAGCCGTTGCCGAGCACCATGGCCAGCCAGCGGGCGACATCGTTGACCGAGGAGCTCACCCCGCCCGCGGGTGACTGAGGGTCGGGATCGCGTACGTACCTCGCTTGGTAACCGTCTTGAACCCGGATATGGCCGACGGCCCGGTCGGTGCGGGACCGATAGTCGGCGAAGCGCGAACTCGTCGACGCCATCCCCAGCGGCCGGTAGAGCACATCCTCGCTGAGCTGCTCCCAGGTCTTCCCCGCAGCGGTCGCGACAGCCTCGGCCGCGGCGGTGAGGCCGAAGTTGGTGTAGGCGTAGGAGATCCGGAACGGGTCGAGCGGCAGCCGGCGCAGATGGTCCAGGACGTAGTGGCGGTCATAGCCCAGATCCTCCAACTTGTCCCCGGCGTGATCGGGCAGGCCCGACCGGTGCGCGAACAGGTCACCGACCGTGACCATTGTGGTGACGACCGGATCGGACAGGCCGAACCACGGCAGTTCGGACACCACCGGCGTGTCCCAGCCGATCTTCCCGTTGCCCACCTCGTGCGCAACGACGGTGGCGGACAGGGATTTCGACAACGACGCCAACTGGAACACCGTGTCGGCGTCGACCCGGTTGGCTTCGGCGTCGCCGGCACTCGTATCCCGCACACCGAATCCCTTGGCATACACCGTCTTACCGCCATGCACCACGGCCACTGCCATACCCGGGATGCCCGAATCGCGGATGAGTTCCTCGGCGATGCCGTCCAGCTGGGCCACCGCGTTCTCGACCGCGTTCTCGGGCAACGGCACCGCGGCCACCAGCGGCGGCGGTGCCTCGGAGCGCGGCGGCGCGGACTGGTCAGCGGTGTGACAGCCGACCAACAGCACGGCTATCGCACCCGCGGCGGTGGTCGCCAGAATGTGCCTCACAGCCAGCACGCTAGCGGTTTACAGCTGCCACCACGCGTCGATCGCAGGCGATTCCCGGTCGACCCGCTGCCCGGGCTTGGGCACCGCAACCCGCACCCCGGCCGGGTCGGCCGCCGCGAGCAACCGGTGCACCGGTTCGGCCCACGGATGCGGGGCCAGCCGGAACGTGGCCCAGTGGATGGGCACCAGCAGCCCGGATTCGGTGACATCGAGGTGCGCGCGGACCGCCTCCTCGGGATTCATGTGGATATCCGGCCAGGCCGGGTGGTAGGCCCCGACCGGTAGCAGGGTCAGATCGAAAGGACCGTGTTCGGAACCGATTTCGCTGAAGGCCTTGGTGTAGCCGGTGTCGCCGCCGAAGAACGCCCGGTGCCCGGGACCGAGAATGGCCCAGGACGCCCACAGCGTGGTGTTGCGCCGGAACAGCCGGCCCGAGAAGTGCCGTGCCGGGGTGCAGACCAGCGTCAGTTCGCCGATCCGGTGGCTTTCGTTCCAGTCCAGCTCGACGATGCGGTCCTCGGGAATCCCCCACTTACGCAGATGTGCGCCGATTCCGAGCGGCACGACGAACGGCGACCGCTGGGTGCGGGCCAGGCCGAGGACGGTATCGATGTCGAGGTGGTCGTAGTGGTCGTGGCTGATGAGCACCGCGTCCACCGCGGGCAGCGCCTCCAACGGCAGCGGCGGCTCGTGCAGCCGCAGCGGGCCGACCACCCGCGACGGCGAGCAGCGCCGGCTCCAGATCGGATCGGTCAGCACCCGGTATCCGTCGATCTCGAGCAGCGCGGTGGAGTGGCCGTACCAGGACACCGCGCACGATTCCGCCTCGCCGTCGGCCGGCTCGGCCAGCGGTATCGGCCCGGTCGGCCGGCTCGGCCCCTTCGAACCGAATATCTCCCTGACCAGCGCCCGCCGCTCCTCGCGGTCCATGCTGATGCCCGGGGAGGCGGGTTCGACGTTGACGAACACCTCCCCGTCGAACTGCGGCGAGCGCCGCGCGACGGGGCGGATGTCGCGCGGCAGCGCACCGACCGCCGCCGGGGTGCCGCTCAATGCGCGCAGCAACCAGCCGCCGGCCAGCAGCGCGGCCGATCGAACCGCGAACCGCAGCACCCCGCGCAGCATCTCAGGCCCCGGTGAAGTTCGGTGGGCGCTTCTCGATCCGCGCGACCTGCGCCTCGATCACGTCGCTGGAGGCCCACGCCTTGTCGAACAGCTCCTTGTGCGCCGGCCACTGCTCCTCGTAGGCGCCGTCGTCGTTGAGCACGCGCTTGGCGTGCTGCAGCGCTAGCGGGGCGAAACCGGCGAGTTCGGCGGCCCACTTCTGGGCATCGGCCGGCGTGCCGATCCGGTTGGCCATGCCGGTCTGCAGCGCGACGTCGGAGGTGAGCCGCTCCGCGCCCAGCAGCATGCCGCGGGCGCGGCCGTGGCCGACCAGCGATGTCAGCCGCCGGATACTCCAGTTATCGAGCGCCAGACCGTATTTCGCGACCGGGAATTGGAAGTAGGCGTCGGGTGCGACGACCCGCAGATCACAGATCATGGCCAGGATGACGCCCGCGCCGATCGCGGGCCCGTTGATCGCACCGATGACCGGAACGGGCGCCTTGTCGATGGCCAGGTTGAGCGCCAACGCCTTGTCGGGCAGCTTCTCGGCCATCCCGGCGGCATCGCTGAGGTCGGCGCCGGAGCTGAACACCGGACCCTGGCCGGTCAGCACGATGGCCCGGATGTCCTGGTCGGCGGCATTCTCGACCGCCTCGCGAAGGCTGTCGACGAGTTCGCAGTTCAGCGCGTTGCGCCGGTCCTGTCGTTGCAGTTCCAGGGTCAGGACACTGCCGTCTCTGGTGACACCAATCATGGAGCCAGCCTATATAGGCTCGACGGGTGAGTCGGATCGGCGCCCTGGCGCTTCGTGATGCTGTCCTGGACGAGGGCTCTTACCGCAGCTGGGACGCACCCCCGCTGGCCGTCGCCACCAGCGACGAGTACCGGCGCGAGTTGGCCGGCGCGGCGGCCAAGACCGGGCTGGACGAGTCGGTGCTGACCGGCGAGGGGACCGTGTTCGGGCGCCGCGTCGCGGTCGTGGCCTGCGAGTTCGACTTCCTGGCCGGGTCGATCGGGGTGGCCGCTGCCGAGCGGATCATCGTCGCGGTGCAGCGGGCCACCGCCGAACGGCTGCCGTTGCTGGCCTCGCCCAGCTCGGGCGGCACCCGCATGCAGGAGGGTACGGTCGCCTTCCTGCAGATGGTGAAGATCGCCGCGGCCGTCGAACTACACAAACAGGCTCATCTGCCGTACCTGGTCTACCTGCGGCATCCGACCACCGGCGGGGTGTTCGCGTCGTGGGGTTCGCTCGGGCACGTCACCGCGGCCGAGCCGGGCGCCCTGATCGGCTTCCTCGGGCCGCGGGTCTACGAGCACCTGTACGGCGAGCCGTTCCCGTCCGGCATCCAGACCGCGGAGAACCTGCACGCCCACGGCGTCATCGATGGGGTGGTGCCGCCGGAGCTGCTGCGCGACACCCTGGACCGCACGCTGCGGGTGGTCTTGGACACTCCTGCCCCACCCCCGGCCGCCGCAGCGCCCGAACCGCTGCCCGATACCCCGGCCTGGGATTCGGTGCTGGCCTCCCGACGCCCGGACCGGCCCGGCGTCGCCTTTCTGCTCAAGCACGGTGCGACGGACCGGGTGCTGTTGTCGGGGACCGAGCGGGGCGAGGCCGCGACGACGCTGCTGGCGCTGGCCCGGTTCTCCGGGCAGCCCGCGGTGGTGGTCGGGCAGCGCCGCATCGTCGGTGGGCTGGTCGGCCCCGGCGCACTGCGGGAGGCCCGGCGCGGGATGGCGCTGGCCGCGGAGTTGCGGCTGCCGCTGGTGCTGGTGATCGACACCGCGGGGCCCGCGCTGTCGACCGAGGCCGAGGAGGGCGGGCTGGCCGGCGAGATCGCCCGGTGCCTGGCCGAACTCGTCACCCTGGACACCCCGACGGTGTCGGTGCTCATGGGCCAGGGCAGCGGCGGGCCGGCACTGGCGATGGTGCCCGCCGATCGGGTGCTGGCCGCGTCGAACGGCTGGCTGGCCCCGCTGCCGCCCGAGGGTGCCAGTGCGATCGTCTACCGCGACACCGAGCACGCCGCGGAACTGGCTGCCGCGCAGGGGGTCCGATCGGTGGATCTGTTGCGCCACGGCATCGTCGACGTCGTGGTACCCGAGCAGCCCGACGCCGCCGATGAGCCAAGACAGTTCACCGCCAGGTTGTCGGGCGCGATCGCCACCGAGCTGTACCGGCTGCGGTCGGTACCGGCCGATCAGCGGTTGCGGACCCGGCTGGAGCGCTACCGCCGGATCGGGCTCTGAGCCGCGTCACACCTCGATCGGCGGGTGCAGCCGGTCCATGGTGTACTGCCGGTTTCTTCGCGCCGCCCACGAACTGGCGCCCAGCGATACCGCCAGCACGGCGAGCAACACCGCGATGGCGATCCAGAGCCGCGAGTCGATACCGCCGACGATCAGCTGGCGAAGCCCGTTGACGGCGTAGGTCATCGGGTCGACCGGGTGCAGGATCTGGAACGGCTTGGCCGTGGTCTCCACCGGGTAGATGCCGCCGGCCGACACCAGTTGCAGCATCAGGAACGCCAGGGTGACGACGCGGCCGACCGACACCCCGAACACCGCGTTGAACGCCTGGATCAGCGCCAGGAAGGTCGACCCGACCAACACCAGGAAGGCCACCGTGGCCAACGGGTACTTGGCCTGCAGTCCGACGCCGAAATGGACCACCAGATACATCACCGCCACCTGGCAGACCACGATCAGCAGCGCGGGCCAGTAGGACGCGAGCGCCACCCGGATCGCCCCAAGCCCGTTGACGACGGGGCGAGATTGCAATGGTGTCAACAACATCCAGATGATCAGCGCGCCGATGAACAGCGCCAGCGGCAGGAAGAACGGGGCGAATCCGGTGCCGAAGGTGGCGGCCTGATTGTGTGTCTGCATGTCGAGCGCGACCGGGGCGGCCACGGTGCGGGCCACCTCGGTGCGCTGCTGCGGGGTCCACGACGGGACCCGGGTGGAGCCTTCGGTCAGCTTGGACGCCAGCTCCTGGCTGCCGTCCTGCAGCCGCTGCGTGCCGTTGGCGAGTTCGTGTGACCCGCTGGACAATTGGCGGCCGCCGTTGGTCAACTGAACCAGGCCGCCGTTGAGCTTGCGCGCACCGTTGTCGAGTTGATGTGCGCCGTCGCGCAGTTTGACGACGTCGGCGCGCAGCCCACCGTTGAGCGCCCTGGTGATGAACACCCGCAGCTTGCTGTTGGGATCGCCGAGTTCGTTCTCCAGCTGGGCCGCGTTGTCGCGCAACCGGATCAGACCTTCGTCGGTGGTCGGGTCGAGACCGCGGGCCTGCATCAGCCGCTGGGCGCCTGCCAGGAACTCCCCGGTGTCACGGGCCGTCGGGTCGGCGCTGTTGCGCAGCATGCCGACCGCCTGGTCGACGATCGCCGCCGCCTGCGCCTGGTCGATGTTGAGGGCCGCGATGCGGTCACTGGTCGAGCGCACCGCACCCGACAACCGTTGTGCGGCCATGCCGACCTCGTCGGGGTCGAGGCCAAGGCCCCCGACCCGATCGAGCACGGTCAGCAGCGGATCGGTGGCGGTGTCGACGGCCGTGGACAGCTGTTTGGTGCCCGCGGCCAGCTGGGCCGAGCCGTCGCGGGCGGTGACCAGACCCGCCGTCAACGCGTCCGCGCCGGAGGCCAGCCGATGTGCCCCGTCGTTGGCCGCGGTGGTCCCGTCGGCCAGTTGCCGCGCCCCGCCCGCGGCCTGCTTGAGCCCGGCGCCCGCGTCGGTCAAACCGGTCAGCACGGTGCCGATGGTGCGTTCCCCGACGCGGCTGTTGACCTGGTTGATCACCTCGCGCGCGGCGTTCTGCCCGATGATCGAGCCCAGATAGTTGTTGGCGTCGTTGAAGGTGAAGCGCAGCGTGGCCTGCTCCGGTGAACCACCGGCGGGCGAGGTGATGGCGGCGCTGAAATCGGACGGCAGCGTGATCGAGAAATAGTATTTGCCGCTGGCCACCCCGTCGGCGGCCTCGGCCGCCGACACCCGATGCAGCTGCATCTGGCCCGAATCGACCAGGGCGTCGGCTACCTCGTCGCCCGCCTCGATCCGCTGCCCCTCGGCCACCGCGCCCTGGTCCTCGTTGACCAGCGCCACCGGAACCTTGGAGACCTCGCCGAACGGGTTCCAGAACGCCCACAGGTACATCGCGCCGTACAGCAACGGCATGAGGATGATGGTGACCAGCGCAACGCGCGGCATCATGCCCCGCGAGAACCGTTTCAGGTCGGTGCCCAGTGACATTCCGGCTAACACGGCTACTCGCCACCTCTCTGCGCCCCGGCCGGTTCGGCGGGACTCGTGTTCGGCACGGTCAGTTGGGTCACCCCGGGGTTGGCCACCTCGTTGACGGTTGCGGTGACGACGGTTTGCTGCTGTCCGAGGGCGATCAGTCGGCCCAGCACGACGTCGCGGTTGCGGTCATCGGTCAGGTGGTCGAGGTTGCCGACCACCAGCAGGGGCGGGGTCGCGGTGTTGGCCAGGGCGATCCGCAGCAGGATCTGGTCGAGCTCGGTCAGCGCCTCGAAATACTCGGTCAGGCGCGGCAGCGGCAGGTCGCCGAAGACCGGTGCGCACATCGCGGCCAGCGCGTCCTCGTCGGCGCGGGGCACCAACCGGTACCAGGCCGCGTCCCAGCGCCGTTGTTCGGTGACCAGGTCCCGTACCGTCACCGATTCGGCGACCGTGTCGAGCTCTTCGATGCCGGCCAGCGCCGCGACGCGGAAGATCCTGGCGGCCCGGTCCCGCCCGAACACCGTCAGCGAACCGCCGGCCGGACGCATCCGGCCGGCCAGGGTCATCAACAGCGCCGTGCGACCGGTGCCCGAGGGCGCGCGGAGCACGGTCACCCCGCCCTCGGCGATGTCGAGATCGATGGGGCCGTAGACCGGGCCCCACGGCCCGCGCATCGTGATGCCCCTGGCCGTGATCGCCGGTGGCTTTTGCTCGTCCTCGCCGGCGTCCGGGTCCGGACTTAGCTGCGACATGCGCCAATCACAACACATCCGTTGGGGCTCCACAGGGAATGGCATTCTGGGGTTTGTGGAACCTCTGCTGCATTTCGCGGGGAACTTCTGGTGGCTGATCTTTCCGCTCGGCGGGGTGATCGGCGGCGGTGTGCGGGCCGTGGCGGCCGCCAATGAACGACGCGCCGAGCGCAGGCTGGAGCGCTACCGGATCAAGCAGCAAACCAAGGTCGAGATGGCCCGGGCGGCGTCGTCAGCGCAATCCACCGACGCCGCAGGCCGGCGCGAACTGTCCAAACTGCTCGACACGCACGACCGGACGAACACCCGGTGGCTGGACTACGAGATGGACATCGCCAAACTGCTGGATTTCCCGCTGATGACCGATATGCGTGACCCGCTCACCATCGCCTTCCACAAGGCCCGCGGCCGCGCCGATCTGCTGCGGCCCGATCCGGGCGCCGACCCCGACCGCAACACCCGACTGGAATACCGCGACGCCGTGCACGACTACGTCACCGCATTCGATATCGCCGAGGCCGAAGCCGTCCGCAGGCGACGCAGCGACTTCTCGGCCGAGGCGCAGGAGCGCCTGGCCCGCGCCCAGCAACTGCTGCGGTTGGCCTCCGACGACGCCGCCACCCCGCAGGAACGGCAGAACGCCTACACCCGGGCCCAGCGGGAACTCGACGGGCTGATGGTCCTGCCCGCGGGCACCCGGGCCGCCATCGAGCGCGGGATCCTGGGGGAACTGGAGGCCTAACCGTCGGCACCGCGTTCGGCGACCAGAACCACCACCGGACCGACCTGACCGTCGGCGGGCAGCCGCAGCTCGGCCACCGGCTTCAGCCCCGTCCGCGTGACCAGGTCGGTGAGCTGCTCGGGCCGCCACTGGTAGGTCGTCCACTCGACCGGCACCCCGCCGTAGGCCTCGGTGCGCACGATATCGTCGTCGCCCACGTGCGTCGCGACGATCAACTGACCCCCCGGCCGCAGCGCCGTCGCGAACGACGTCAACACCCAGGGCAGCACGTCGCGGGGCAGATTGAACAGCGACCACCAGCCCAGCACGCCGCCGAGCGAGGACTCCGTCAGCTCGAGTTCGGTCGCCGAACCGACGGTGAACTCACACTCCGGATACCGCCTGCGGGCATGCTCGATCATCCGAGGCGACAGGTCGACGCCGGACGCGTTCACCCCACGCTCGGCCAGGTAGCCGGTCACGGTGCCCGGCCCACACCCGACGTCGAGGACCGGGCCCAGACCGGCCACCGCATCGGCGAAAACGTCGATCGCCGCCTTCAACCAGGGGTGGGTGCGGATGTCGCCGATACCGGTCGTGGTCACCATGTCGACGTAGTTGTCGGCGACCCGGTCGTAGGAATCGCGAACGGTGGCAAGGTCTTCGGGCTGCGGGATCACGGGCGCCAGGTTATGCGAGGGCGAGCGCTGTGAGCGACGGGCCGGCTCAGTCCGGCTCACCGAGATTCACTTCAGGGACAAAATCGGCGCCGAATTTGTCCCTGAAGTGAATCTCGGTGCGGCTTCGTCGGTGAGGACGCCGCTCCGGTTGCGGGTGCGGCAGTAGAGCACGGTCGCGGCGATCACCACCTCCACCAGCGCGACCAGCACGGTCAGCGTCATCACCGGGGACTGGTGCGCCGCCTGGGCCTCGGACCCGTGATGATGCGCGGGCAGCGGGGTGTGCAGCGCGATCATCGCGAGGTTCATCAAAGCGACCGTGCACCAGATCCCGGGTGTGCCGCGCCGCCACAGATGACGCGCGCAGTACAGGCACCCGACGATCATCACCGCGAGGAGTCCCCCGGTCACCGGGTTACCGGCATGGCCCAGCATGGTGGTGTGCAGGCCGGCCGATGTCACCGCGAGCACCGCGCAGGTCCGCCGTCCGACCACCGCCGCCGTGCCGGGAGAAAACCTCATATCAGGTAGATCGCCTGCGAACGCGAAAATCATCGCTCCCCGGTCCGAGCCCGGGTCGGCTACGCCTATTCGGCGTCGAGCCCGAGCAGTTTGACGGTCTCGGCCCGCATATCGACCTTGCGAACCTTGCCGGTGACGGTCATCGGGAACTCCTCGGCGATGTGCACATACCGCGGGATCTTGTAGTGGGCCAGCTTGCCCTCCGCGAAGGCCCGGACCGCATCGGCGTCCAGCGGCGCCCGCCCGGGCTTCATCCGGATCCAGGCGCAGACCTCCTCGCCGTAGCGCTGATCGGGCACCCCGATCACCTGTGCATCGTCGACATCGGGATGGGTGTAGAGGAACTCCTCGACCTCCCGCGGATAGACGTTCTCGCCGCCGCGGATCACCATGTCCTTGATCCGGCCGACGATCGTGCAGTAACCGTCCTCACGCATGACGGCGAGGTCACCGGTGTGCATCCAACCGTCGGCGTCGATCGCCTCGGAGGTTTTGGCGGGCTCGTCCCAGTACCCGAGCATGACCGAGTAACCCCTGGTGCAGAATTCGCCGGGCGTGCCCCGCTCGACGGTGTCCCCGGTCCCCGGGTCGACGATCTTGATCTCGACGTGCGGGTGGGCCCGGCCGATGGTGGCGGTGCGCCGTTCCAGGTCGTCGTCGATCAACGTCTGACAGGACACCGGCGACGTCTCGGTCATGCCGTAGCAGATCGCGAGTTCGGCCATATGCATATCGGCCACAACACGTTTCATCACCTCGACCGGGCACACCGACCCGGCCATGATGCCGGTTCGCAGCGAGGTCAGATCGAAGTCGGCGAAGTCGGGGTGACCCAGCATGGCGAGGAACATGGTCGGCACCCCGTACACCCCGGTGCACCGCTCGGCGTCGATCGCGGCCAGCGTGGCGCCCGGCTCGAATCCGGGGGCGGGGATGACGATCGTGGCCCCGTGCGTGACCGCGCCGAGGGTCCCCATCACCATCCCGAAGCAATGGTAGAAGGGCGGCACGATGCACAGCCGGTCGTCCGCGGTCAGGTTGATCAGCTCGGTGACGAAGAATCCGTTGTTGAGGATGTTGCAGTGGCTCAGCGTCGCACCCTTGGGGAAACCTGTTGTCCCCGAGGTATATTGAATGTTGATAGGATCGGTGTTGGCCAGCCGCGCCATCCGATCGCGCAACTCGGCGTCCTCCACCTGGTCCTCGCGCAGCCCGTACCAGTCCAGCGTCCCGAGGAACAGGATGTCCTTGAGCGCCGGACAGTCCGCGCGCACCTCGGCCACCATCGTCACGTAGTCCGAACTCTTGTACGCGGTCGCCGCGATCAGCGTGCGGATCCCGGACTGCTGCAGCACATAGGCCAGTTCGTGGGTGCGGTACGCCGGGTTGATGTTGACCAGGATCGCCCCGATCTTGGCGGTGGCGAACTGCACCATGATCCACTCGGCGCAGTTCGGTGCCCAGATGCCGACCCGGTCGCCCTGCTGCACCCCCAGCGCCATGAGACCCCGGGCCACCGCGTCGATCTCGGCGCCGAGCTCGGCGTAGGTCCATCGCCGGCCGGTCGCCGCCTCGACCAGCACCTCGGCATCCGGGGTGGCCGCCTCGATCCGCTCGAAGTTCGCCCCTATCGTCTCCTCCAGGATCGCCGCGTCGGTGGGTCCGGCGTCATAGGATTTCATCAGAGCAGGTCCTCATATCGGTACTCGGTCGAAATCTTCTCCCCGGCTTGATGTGCCGCGTCCTCGCGGTTGCGGAGCTCGACCCGACGGATCTTGCCGGAGATGGTCTTGGGCAGGTCGAAGAACTCGACCCGGCGCACCTTGAGGTAGGGGGCGAGGTGGTCGCGCGCATAGGCCAGCACCGCTTTCGCGGTGTCGGCGTTGGCCTCCCACCCGTCGGCGAGCGCAACGTATGCCTTGGGCACCGCCAGCCGGGTGTCGTCGGGCTGCGGCACCACCGCGGCCTCGACCACCGCCGGATGCTCGATCAGCACACTCTCCAGCTCGAACGGCGACACCTTGTAGTCGCTGGACTTGAACACGTCGTCGGTGCGGCCGATGTAGGTGATGTAGCCGTCCTCGTCGCGGGCTGCGACATCCCCGGTGTGGTAGTAGCCACTTGCCATGACCGCCGCATTGCGCTGCGGGTCACCGAGATAACGGGTCATCAGGTTGCGCGGGCGTTTCGAGAGGTCCAGGCAGATCTCGCCCTCGTCGGCGGGCACCCCGGTGACCGGATCGACCAGCACCACCGGCACGCCCGGCATCGGCCGGCCCATCGAACCGGGCTTGACCGGCCGCCCGGGTGTGTTACCGACCGACAGGGTGGTCTCGGTCTGGCCGAACCCGTCGCGGATGGTCAGCCCCCAGGCCCGTTCGACCTGGGCGATGACATCGGGGTTGAGCGGTTCGCCGGCGCCGAGGATTTCGCGCAGCCCGGCCGGTTTGGTGCCGAGGTCGGATTGGATGAGCATGCGCCACACCGTCGGCGGCGCGCAGAAGGTGTTGACCCCGGCCCGGCGCAGCTGGCCGAGCAGCGCCGCGGCGTCGAACCGGGCGTAGTTGTAGACGAAGATGGTGGCCTCGGCGATCCAGGGAGCGAAGAAGCAACTCCAGGCGTGCTTGGCCCAACCGGGCGAGCTGATCGCCAGGTGCACATCGCCGGGTTTCACCCCGATCCAGGCCATCGTCGACAGATGCCCGACCGGATAACTGACCTGGGAGTGCTCGACCAGTTTGGGCCTGCTCGTGGTGCCCGAGGTGAAGTAGATCAGCATGGTGTCCTCGACCGAGGTGGTGGCCTGGAACTCGTCCGGCTCGACGCCGTAGGCGTCGGCGTAGGCGTGCCAGCCCTCCACCGGGGCGCCCACCGCAACGCGGGTGTAGTCGCCGGCGACGTCGTCGAACTTGCCGGTGTCGGCGGCGTTGACGATCACGACCCCCGCGCCGCCCCGGCCGATCCGGTCGGCCAGATCGGCCGCGCCCAACGCGCCCGTGGTCGGCATGACGACGGCACCCAGCTTGCCGACGGCCAGCATCGCCTCCCACAGTTCGACCTGGTTGCCGAGCATCAGGATGACCCGGTCGCCCTTGCCGACACCGAGACCGCGCAGCCAGGTCGCCACCCGGTCGGACCGCCGCGACATCTCGTCGAAGCTCACCCGCAGCTCGGAACCGTCCTCCTCGACGATCCACAGCGCGGTCCGGTCATTGCCGCGGGCGATGGCGTCGAACCAGTCGATCGCCCAGTTGAAGGTGCCGGTCAGCTCGGGCCAGGTGAACACCTCGACGGCCTTGTCGTAGTCGGCGATGCTCGCCACGAGCTGATCACGGGCGATGCGGTAGAGGTCCGTGTTGCTGGCGTTGGCGTTCATGACAGCTATGCTCTACGTCACACTTGCCGGACCGCTACCCCCGAAAGTGGGTATCAGCGATGCACCCCTCGCCGCTGCGGCCGCGCGACGCCGACGCGGTCCGCGCCGAACTGCGCCGGATGGCCACCGACACCGGGCTGCCGATGACCTTCGGCGGCGAGGTGCACGGGGACACCCTGCTGCTCAGCGAGTTCTTCGGCACCCGCACCGGCGCGATGCGCGGGCTGGCGGTGCGGCCGAGCACCGGGCTCGGCGGTGCGACGCTGGTGGCGCGTCGGCCCATCTCGGTGCCCGACTACCGGCGGGCCTCGACCATCACCCACGACTACGACGGGCCCGTCCTGTCCGAGGGCATCCGGTCGATCCTGGCGGTCCCGGTCGTGGTGGCCGGTACGTCACGGGCGGTGCTGTACGGCGCGTACCGCAGCAGCGCACCCATCGGTGACCAAACCGCGGCCGCGATGCTGGCCTCGGCGCGGCGGTTGAGTGAGGAACTCCGGGTGCGCGACGAGGTGGACCGCCGGATGCGGATGCGCGAGGCCGCGCTGACCGGCTTCGCCGACCGGCCCGCCGACACCGAGCAGATCCGCGAGGTACACGCCGATCTGCGCCGACTGGCCGCCGACAACGCGGGGCTGGCGGCGCCGCTGCGCGACCTCGCCGACCGGTTGGCGGCCGCGCTGTGCGGTGAGGTACCCACCAGCGCACCGCTGACCGCCCGGGAGGTCGACGTGCTGGCCCAGGTCGCCCTGGGCTGCACCAATGCCGAAGCAGCCGAACGCCTTTGCCTGCGCCCGGAGACGGTGAAGAGTTATCTGCGCAGTGCGGCGGCCAAACTCGGGGCCCGCACCCGGCACGAGGCGGTGTCCAGGGCCCGCCGGCTGCGTCAGCTGCCCTGATCGGCCGGGCGGGCCGATGCGAAGCTGACCGCCTCGACGCCGTGCTCGAGCGCGTCGCTGCGTGCCCTGGCGTCTTCGCCTGCGAGGTCGAGGGATCGGGCCATCAGGAGGTAGGCGATCGCCGAGGCGAACAGCCCGACGAATAGCGCGATGTCCACGTCGCCGATCGCCCGCGCCACCGGCCCGGTGTACCAGACGGTCACCACGAACGGGATCATCGCGACGATGCCGATCGCGTACGCAGCCAGCCCGCGCCAGCCCCAGGTGCCGTACACCCCGCCGCGCGGGACGAAGATCTCGCGGATCGCGTAGCGGCCCCGCCGGACGAAGTAGTAGTCGACCAGATTCACCGAGGTCCACGGCACCAGCAGGTACAGCAGCACCACCAGGAAACTGCTGAAGTTCGACAGGAATTCACCGGTACTCAGCACCGCGCCCAGCAAGCCGGCCAGGGCGATCACGGTGCACGACACGATGCGCAGCCTGCGGGTCGGGACGACCGCGCGGAACGAGTCGAGGATCGTGATCAACTCGATCGACGACGCGTAGATGTTCACCGTGATGACCGTGACCAGGCCCGGCAGCGCCGCGATGAGCAGCCACAGGCCCGATCCGGGCAGGATGCCGTCGGCCGCCTGCCGGACCGCTTCCAGCGGTGACACGTCGGCGAACAGTGCACCGACGAACGCGCCAAGGATCATCAGCCAGGCACCGCCCACGAAAACCCCGCTGTAGGTGTAGAACAGCGCCCTGCCCGGGCTGGTTTGCGGCGGCAGATACCGCGAGTAGTCGGACACGTACGGCGCCCACCCCAGCGCGTAGGCGGCGGCCGCCGCGAACTGGACCAGGAACGCCGGCCAGCTGAAGCCGGCGAAACCGAACTGCCCGGCCGGCAGGTCCGAGGAGAACAGCGCGGCGAGGGTGAAGACCCCGAATGTCGCGAGAAACAGCCAGGTGAGCCAGTTCTGGAACCGGTGGATCCAGTGGTAGCCGTAGATCGCGAGGGTCAGGGCCAGGGCCGTGATGATCACGAACCACAGATCGCGCGCGTCGGTCCCGGTGGTGAGGGTCAGCACGTCCCCGGCCAGGATCTGGTTGAAGATGTTGAAGCCGACGATGCTGAAGATGACGACGGCACAGATCACCACGACGCCTCGGTACCCGAACTGGGCGCGGGACTGGATCATCTGCGGCAGACCCAGCTGCGGCCCCTGGGCCGAGTGGAATGCGGTGAACACGGTGCCGACGGCGGCGCCGAGCAGGATCGCCAGCAGCGACGTCGCGAACGAGGCGCCAAGGGAGGCGCCCACCATTCCGGTGGCCAGGGTGGTGAGGTTGGCATTCGACATGAACCACAGCGGGAACAGCATGGACGGTTTGCCGCGGCGTTCGTCGAGCGGAATCCAGTCGATCGACTTCGATTCGATAGCTGCAGAGTCGGTGGGCATACGTTTCTCATTCCTGCTCAAGGATGTTGGGCACCGCGAGGTCCCCGTACAGGTCCGGCCTGCGATCACCGAGCGCGTCGTTGAGCTCACCGATCGAAGTGTCCCCGGTGAGTTCGAGCAGCGTGGTGGCGACCGTGCCGTCGGCCTGCGGGACCGCGCGGATCCAGCCGTCCGGCCCGATCACGGTGGTGCCCCCGGTCCACGGCACGCCGCGTTCGGCACCGCGCCGGTCGGCGATCACGGTGGCCAACCGCGAGGACCGCGCCGCCGCCATCGCCTGGATGACCTCGGGGGCGTGCTCATCCGCCGGCCGCTCGACCAGCGGCCAGTTCACCGGAAGGGCAAGGACCTCGGCCCCGGCGAGTGCGAGTCGCCTTGGCAGTTCCGGGAATTCGTTGTCGTAACAGATCGCGACGCCGAGCCTGCCGACCGGGGTGTCGATCACGGTCCCCGCCTCGGAACCGGCGGCGAAGACCTCCGGCTCGGCGGCCCACAGGTGGGCCTTGCGGTAGACGCCGAGCACCCGGCCGTCACCGAGCACGATCGCCGAGTTGTACAACAGCTCCCCGGCCGCCTCGCAGAACCCGATCACCGCCACCGCATCGGCGGGCACGTCGTCGGCCAGCGAGGTCAGCCTGTCATCGTCCGCGGGCAGTGCCAGCGAACGGGCCTCGTCGGGGCCGGTGAAAACGTAGCCGCTGGTGGCGAGTTCGGGCAGCACGACGAGATGCGGTCCGCCGGGCTCGATCGCCCGCAACGCCGCGCGCGCCCGGGCGAGATTGCCGTCGAGATCGCCGATCCGGATGTCGGGGGTGACCGCGGATGCGCGCAACGTCCTGCTCATCGCCGGCTCGCCGCCTGGGTGCCGTCGAAAATCTCTGAGTGACGGCCGACCTCCTCGATCCTGATGGTCGCCGTCGCCTCATGGGCCGCCAGACCCTCGAATGCCGAGATCCGTTCGACCGCGGGCGCCAACTCGGCCGTGGCCTCGCGTGCGGCCCGCTGGTAGGTCAGCGGTTTGACGAAACGCGCGACCGACAGTCCGGAGTTGTAGCGCGCCGTCTTCCCGGTCGGCAGAACGTGGTTGGTTCCGGCGATCCCCTTGTCGGAGTACGCGACGGTGCTCCACCGGCCCAGGAACAGCGAGCCGTAGTTATGCAGGCTCTTGAGGTAGTAGTCGTCGTCGCCGGTCTGCACCTCCAGATGTTCGGGCCCCAGCACGTCGGCGACGGCCGCGGCCTGCTCGCTGTCGCGGGCGAGGATGACCGAGCCGAAGTCACGCCACGCCGCACCGGCGATCTCGCGGGTCGACAACGTCTCCAACTGCCGGTCGATGGCCTCGATCACCTTGCGGCCCAGCGTCTCCGACGTCGTGATCAGCGCCGCCGGGGAGTTCGGCCCGTGCTCGGCCTGGCCCAGCAGGTCGGCGGCCACCCATTCCGGGTCCGCGGTGGCGTCGGCAAGCACCGCGACCTCGGACGGGCCGGCCAGCAGGTCGATGCCGACCCGGCCGAACAACTGGCGTTTGGCTTCGGTGACGAAGGCGTTACCCGCGCCGACGAGCATGTCGACCGGGCCGTCACCGACCAGCCCGAATGCCATGGCGCCCAAGGCCTGTACGCCGCCGATCGCGAACACCCGGTCGGCGGCCGACAGGTAGGCCCCGTACAACACGGCCGGGTGCGCTCCGTGCTCACCCGACGGCGGGGTGCAGGCCAGCACGGTGGGCACCCCGGCCGCCTTGGCGACCCCGACCGTCATGAACGCACTGGCCAGCAGTGGGAAACGGCCGGCGGGCAGATACGCGCCGACCCGCCCCACCGGGATGTACTGGACCCCGCCGCTGACCCCGGGGGCGAGTTCGATCTCGAAATCGGTCAGCCGTTCCCGCTGCGCCATCGCGAACCGGTTGGTGCGTTCGTGGCCCAGCTCCAGCGCCTCACGGACGTCGCCGGGAAGTGCGTCACCGCTCTTGCGGAGTTCGTCGGCGCCGATCTCCAGCGGGCCCGTCCACCCGTCGAGTTCGTCGGCGTAGCGGCGGACGGCGTCGAGGCCGTCCCGTTCGATGTCGAGCAGCATCTGTGACACCCGCTCGACGACCTTGGGGTCGCGCTGGGCGGGTGGGCCGTCGACGGCCGGCTTCTTCAGCCAGGTCAGGGGTCCGAGGGTGCGAGCTTCGTCGGCGGTGATCTGCATGCCGGCGACGGTAGGCCGAAATTCACCAAAGGACTAGATGGACAACTCCTGGAGTAACCGCAGGGTAAACCTATACCTATGGAACAGCGCAGGTCAGGTCCGCAGTTCGCGGATGGTGTCCTCGGCCAACCGGGCGAACTCCCGGGTCGCGTTCGACAGCGGCCTCGCGCGGTGCTGGGCCAGCGCGATGATGTCGTACAGGGGCTCCGCGAAGGGCGCCGTGTGCAGGCCCGGCGGGAATCCGGCGTCGTCGATGACCGCACGGCTGGCGATGGTGTCGCCCACATTGCCCGCGACCAGCTTCAACGCGGCCTCCACGTGTTCGATCTCGATCATCGGCTCCAGCCGCAGCCCGGCGAGCTGGGCGCGTTCGGCCAACTGGCGCCTGGTCGGATCCTTCCACCCGTAATGCGCGTCGTAGAGCACCAGCTTGGCCTCCGCGAACTGGTGGATGGTCACCGGTTTCGCGGTGCGTGCCGGATCGGCGCTGACGTAGAACACCTCATCGCGCAGCAGCGGCCGCACAGTCAGGTCCTCGTCGTCGATGGGCAGGATCAACAGGCCCGCCTCGATCTCACCGGCCTGGATGGCGGCCGCCGTGTCGGCCGAGTTCTGCCCGACCAGGCGGACCCGCACCGCGGGGTAACGCATGTGGAAGGTCTGCACCAGGCTGGACAGCAGGTAGTAGTCGGCGTTTCGCGGCACCCCGAACGTGGCCGTTCCACCACCGAGCGACCCCAGCGAGCGCACCGCGTGCACGCCGCCGTCCGCGGCGTGCACCGTCTGTTGTGCGTAGGGCAGCAATTCCTGGCCGGCGGCGGTCAGCCCCAACCGGCGGCTGCCACGCACGAACAGTTGGGCATCCAGTTCCTCCTCGAGCCGGCGGACCAGTTCGGAGATCGACGCCTGCGCGACGGCCAGCGCGTCGGCGGCCGCGGTGAACGAGCCGAGGCGCTCGGCTTCGAGGAAGGCACGAAGTTGGTTGAGCGTCATACCTTCGCCTCGACCATACGGTCACCCTATGCCCGGTGAACCGATCGCCGGGGCGTGCCGTTTCCTCTTTGGTTCGTCGGCCCCCGTATGGAGTATGGAGATATGACCTCAACCGCCCCAGAGATCCGCCCGTTCCGCATCGCCATCCCCGACGCCGATCTCGACGACCTCAAACAGCGCCTGGATCGCACCCGCTGGCCCGAGTCCGAATGCGTCGACGACTGGACCCAGGGCATCCCGCTGGACTACACCCGCGAACTCGCCGGTTACTGGGCCGACAGCTACGACTGGCGGGCCCGCGAAGCCGCGCTGAACCGCTTCGACCATTTCACCACCGAAATCGACGGCCTTGAGCTGCATTTCATCCATCAGCGGTCAGCGCGTGCGGATGCCTTCCCCTTGTTGATCACGCACGGCTGGCCCGGATCCGTCGTCGAATTCCACAAGGTGATCGAACCACTCACCGAGGCCGGATTCCACGTGGTGTGCCCGTCGCTGCCGGGTTACGGGTTCTCCGGCAAACCCACGACGACCGGATGGGGCATCGAACGGATCGCGCGGGCCTGGGACACCTTGATGGTGCGGCTGGGCTACGATCGCTACGGCGCCCAGGGCGGAGACTGGGGTGCCGCGGTGACGACGCAGATCGGCCGCAACGTCGGGAGCTGCGTGGCCATCCACGTCAACATGCCGATCGCGCAGCCGCCCGCCGAGGGTGTCGGGGAGAAGACCGAGGAGCTGACGCAGGCCCTGGCCCGGGTCGAGTACTACCGCAAATGGGATTCGGGGTACATGAAGCAGCAGTCGACCCGGCCGCAGACCCTCGGGTACGGCCTGGCGGATTCCCCGGTGGGCCAGCTGGCCTGGATCGTGGAGAAATTCTGGTCCTGGATGGACTGCGACGGCCATCCCGAAAACGTGCTCAGCAAGGACGAGCTGCTCGACAATGTGATGCTGTACTGGGCGACCGCATCGGGCGCCTCATCGGCCCGGCTGTACTGGGAGAGCGCCAACACCTTCGGCGGCGGCGAGTACGTGAGCCTGCCCACCGGCATCGCGTCGTTCCCGCTCGAGTTGCTGCGCGCCCCGCGCAGCTGGTGCGAGACCGCCTACAACGTCACGCACTACACGACGATGCCGCGCGGCGGGCACTTCGCGGCGTTCGAGCAGCCGGAGCTGTTCGTCGAAGATGTGCGGACCTTCTTCGCCACCGTGCGCTGAGTTCCCTCGCGGTTCCCCTCGCGAGCAGACATAAACCTGCCCAAAATCGCTGAAAACAGGGCAGTTTTGCGTCTGCTCGCGAGGGGTTGGTGGCACGCGCTGTCCCGAGAGTCCGTAGTGGACAGGGCGATCCGGCGTTTGGGGCGCCAGTAGGTGTTGCGGCAATCCCCTGAAGGCTGGTTCAATCGGCAACAGTCTCAACGCCGACTTGGTCGTGATGGAAACTCCTACCGAGGCATCCACGGTCACCGTTGTGCGAGCGCTCCGATTTGACATCGACCATGAAGGGGACGGCGTGCAGGACCTCAAGAAGAATTACCTCGGATACATCCAGATGATCAACGAGCGTCGGTTTGAAATGAGCCACCGCTTCGCCAGCGCCGAAATTACCTTCAGCGGTCGCACGATGAGCCGCGATGACTACTTCGGCGGCATAGAACGTGGGCTTGAGGTGGTTCCAGACTTTCAGTGGGAAATCGACAACGTCGTTGTCGAGGGAGAATGGCTGGCTTCCCGCGTAATCGGCACAGGCACACCGATTTCCGAGTGGATGGGCTGCCAGCCTACCGGTCGTCCGGTCTCCTTCATCGAGCATGCTTTCTACCACTGCCCCGGAGGCAGAATCACCAAAGTCGATTTCGTACGTGACGTTGACGCGATCCGTGCCCAGCTGACCGCGCGGTAGCCGGCCGACCGGGCCGCTGCAGGGACGACAACAACCCTCGCCCTATTGACTTCTCGGGGCGCAACCAAGGGAAACGCGCGGAATCGCCACGCAGAGGTGGGGAGTGAGAGTCACCCCCTCGGGGAGTTCGCGAGCTGACCTTGCGTGCTGCTCCACGCCGGTCGGGCCCCCAAAGGTATATACGATAGTGCATCACGATGCGTGAAAAAGCAATGGCAACGACGGCGCCACCCCAGCACTTCTTGCACTAACCGGCCATTTCGGATCTCACCCCGGAACAGATGTTGCCTTTTACTATAACGCGTGTCACGCTGACTCAGGAGATGAGGAGAGTCACATGTGCCAATGCACCGACACCACTGCCGCGCCACCACGGCCGCGTACCAGCCCGGCTAGTCATCAGATCGTCCGAAACAGTGTGGAACGCCTCATCTGTCCTGTGCACGACAGCGACTAGGTGGCCTGGCCGACACCCCGCACGTCCGTCAGGGCACACGCCGCTCGACTCCGGACAACTACCCATCCCGATCGCCCGCCGACATCGTCCCTCTGAAAGGAACATACCCATGCACCCGGAAGTTTCGACCACGAACACCTGGCGTAGCGGCATCGAGGGGCGATCCATCGAGTGGATCCCGCCTGACGAGCGACACGGCAAAATCCGCCAACAGGGTCCGTTCTGGTTCCTGTGCAACTTCCACCCCCTCACCGTCGCGCTCGGCCTGGTCGGCCCCACCCTCGGACTGAGCCTGGCGTGGACCGTCGTCGCCGTGACCGCGGGCGTACTTTTCGGCACGACGTTTCTGGCCCTGCACGGGTCGCAGGGACCGAACCTCGGACTGCCGCAGATGATTCAGTCGCGGGCACAGCTGGGATACCGCGGAGTGGTCGTCATTCTCTTCGCCGCGGTGTTCACGTTCCTGGGTTACAACGTGGTTGACACCGTGATGATCGATGCCGGTTTTCACAGCCTGTTCGGCTGGAACGCCACGATCACCGGTCTCGGGATCGGTGCGTTGTCGATCGCGCTGGCCGTCTGGGGGCATGACTGGTTACATCGCGCATTCACAGTGATGTTCTGGGCGTCGCTGCCACTGTGGCTGATCCTGACCTTCGGAGCCCTGTCAGGTAGTTCCGGCGGCGTGCAGGCCACCGACCTTGGGTTCAACGCGAGTGCATTCGTGGTGATGTTCACCATCGGCGCCACCTACAACATCACCTACGCACCCATCGTTTCCGACTACACCAGGTACCTGCCGGTCACCGTGTCATCGCGCGCGCTGATCATGACGGTCTATTGGGGTGCGGCCATCGCAGCGATCTGGATGATGGCGCTCGGAGCGTGGTTGGGGGCGCGCTTCGGTGTGACCGACACGTTCGTCGGCGTCCACGATGCGACCAACGCCGTCATCCCGTGGGCCGGATCGGTCCTGGTGGTAATCAGTGGACTGGCGCTGGTGGCCACCATGGGCCTCAACACCTACAGCGCCACGCTGACGGTCCTGACCGCCATCGACTGCTTCGTCCCTGCGTTCAGCACACCGCGCCGGCGGGCGATCATCGCGGTGGTCCTCGGTGCGGTGTCGACCGCGATCGGTGTCTGGGTGGTTCATGACATTTCGGCTGCCATCAACAACGCCCTGCTTATCATGTTGTATCTCCTCGCACCATGGACGGCCATCAATCTCGTCGACTATTTCGTCGTGCGCCGAGGTCACTACGACATAGCGGAGATTCTCAATCCCGATGGTGTATACGGACATTGGTCCTGGCGAGGCCTGACGGCCTACGGCCTTGGCGTGGCATCCGAGATACCGTTCGTCACACTGACGTTCTTTCACGGGCCCATCGCACGCGCGCTCGGCGGGATCGACATCGCGTTCGCCGCGTCACTCGTAGTCGCAGGAATCGCATTCTATGTCCTCAGCCGGTTCGCCGAGAAGAGCTCCGTGACCCCGACCGGGCCCACTTCAGTGCACACCCGTCTGCGCCCCAGTCCGAAGGAAAAAACCCGATAAGCGAAACCACCTTCATCCCCCGCAGATCTCGACGTTCTCCATCGGAAGCGTGAGCCACATAGCACACAACGACCTTTTGTCCAGGCCGGTCCCGCGCTGATTCGTGGTTATGTCCAGACGCAAGGAACCCGAAATAAGCTACCGGACACATCATTTAACTCCACTCGATGCCGTCTCGGTACTAATGCGCACGCTGCGTATAAGTCTGTTGCCTGCGCGCGAGATTGTTAACTTCGAGGACGGCCCGAACGAAGGAGCACGATGATCATGCCACCGCCAAACGATGACGACCTCTCAATCGTCGTCGCAGCCGTGGCAGATGAACGTACCGCGGCGGGTATCGCCACCGCAGTCGAACGAGCCATCCGCAACAATAGTTTTCCGCCCGGTCGGCAACTGCCGACCGTGCGGCGAATTGCCGAAGCCCTCGATGTCAGCCCCGCCACGGTATCGGTCGCCTGGACACGTCTGCGCCGCACGGGCTGGCTCGATACCGACAGGCGACGAGGTACGACCGTGCGGCGGCGAGTCGCCAGACCGGACCGGCCATGGTCGGCCTACCCTCTTGCCGAACATCTTCCCGACCCAACGCTGCTCCCAACGCTAGGCGCGGCGCTCACCGCCGCAGCAGCGTCACCTGACCATGGGTCCGATACCACATCCATGAATGCCGCGCTGCGTCGGAAATTAGTTGAGAACTGGCCCTACCCGCCGAAAGCAATGACCGTCACCAACGGGGGTTACGAGGGGACCTTGCTAGCTCTTCGGGCCACGGTACCCCCTGGTGGCGTCGTCGCGGTCGAACAGCCGACCGCACCGCGGATCATCGACACACTGCGGGCCGTACGCGCGGTGATCATTCCCGTCGACGTGGATACCGAAGGCCCCCAGCCCGGCTCCCTTGGAGAGGCACTCCACCGCCGACCCGACGTCTTCCTCTTTCAGCCGCGGGCTCAAGTTCCCACGGGCGCCACGATGACCGCTCGCCGTAGCGCGGACCTCGCCCAAGTTCTGGCTCACGCCCCGTCACCGGTAACCGTCATCGAGGACGACAACATGGGCCCCGCGAGCTCGGCACCGGCTCACAGCATCGGAGCAATACACCCTCGTCGACATGTACTGATCCGATCATTCTGCAAGGCTTACGGAGTCAGCATCCGCACGTGCGCGGTGTCCGGGCCAACCGAGGTCATCGCACGCATCGAACGGATCCGCAGCCTGGCGATGGTCGGGACCAATCAAATGCTTCAGACTGTGCTGGCGCACCTGCTCGACGACGTTGACGCCGAACTCAGCCTGCGACGAGCCCGTCGAATACATCAATCGCGTCGCCGAGCGCTCGCCGAAGCCTTGACCTGCCGCGGGATCGCCGTTGATGGCAGCGGAGACGGACTCGCCCTGTGGATCCCGGTTCATGACGAGCGATCCTCACACCTCCTGCTCGGCGAGCACGGCATCACCGCAGGGTCCGGATCCGCCTGCAACACGAGAGCCGGGTCGGCAGCCCATATTTGGATAGGCACGGGTTCCCTTCCCGACGGCCAAGCAGTGATCGACGATCTCGCTGACATCATCGCCGCGGCGGCATCCCCGCAGTCGGACGCGCACTTATCGGCAATCTGAATCACCCGAGAAATCAAGGAAATACGTTGCTAACCAGTACCCTTCGTGATTACTTACCATACAAGCGTGCGGCCCGCACACGCCTGGTCCAAAAGATTCAAGCGGGAGTAGTCGAGCCGCTGCAGATCACCGCCAGCGTCGAGGTCGCACAGGCCAGCGGGGTGCGCCGGATCCGCATTCGAGACCACCAGGTGCTCAGCGACAGTTCCCTTGACTACGCCGGATTCGACCTCGGGCCCACCTCTCCGGAACTCCAACTCGGAGTGCTCGGCAGCTGCGTCGCACACACGGTGCTCATCCATGCCTCCACCCGATCGATCCCCCTCGACGCTGTTCAAGTCGATGTCAGCGCAACACTCGATCCTCGCGGAGGAGTAGATGGGTTCGAAGAGGCCCCGCGCCAACCCACCGGGCTGCACTACACCGTGCGTGTGTCCTCCCCGGCGCCGAGTGGGGAGATCGAGCGGCTCCTCGCCCACGTCGACGACGTCTGCCCAGTCCTCAATTTGCTGCGCGCCCCTACCCAGGTGAGCCGCAACCTGCAGCACACCGAGGGTGGGATCCGATGACACCACGGCTGGGTTTCCTCACCCACGTCACTTCCGGCCGGACGAGCGCTGAATCGCTGCACATCGCCCTTGATCTATTCCAGGCTGCCGACGAGCTGGGCTATGACACGGGTTGGGTCGCCCAGCATCGTTTCGGAGACCCCGACGGGGCTCTTCCCGCGCCACTTGTATTCCTCGCCGCGGCGGCCTCCCGCACCCACCGCATCGGGCTCGGAACCGCCGTCGCCGTCCTGCCAACCGAGGATCCCATCGCACTCGCCGAACAGGCCCTGGTAGTCGACGGGCTGTCGCAGGGCAGGTTGCAGCTAGGAGTCGGCACCGGCGGTCACCCCCAGACCTTCGCGGCCACTGGTGCGGATCTGGCGCGCAAATACGCCGACTACGCCTCCAAATTGACCACGTTGACTGACGCGCTGGGCGGTCGACCGATCAATAACTCCTCAGCCACACTCGACCCCGCGGCAGCGCCGATCGCCAACCGGATCTGGGAATCCACCACCAGCACCGCAGGAGGAGCCCGTATTGGTAGGCAGGGCAACGGGCTTCTACTGGCCCGCAGCGTCTACTTCGCCGAGCAGGCAACCGACCAGCACCAGGAGCCGGTGGTTCGCAGCTATCGCGACGCGATCACGGTGCGGACGCCCCGGATCGGAGTGTCCCGGACCGTGTACCCTGCGACGGACCGCCGCGCGTCGACCGCAGACCTGACCGACGGAATCACCGCATACGCCGCGCAGATGGTGGCCGAAGGGCATTTCGCCGCCGGGCTCTCACCCGAAGAGTATTTCGCTCGCTCCTTCATCCACCACGGCAGCGCAGAAGATGTCGTCGAAAGCCTGGTGGCGGATCGAATCCTCGCCTCCGCGACCGACCTCATCATCCAAACGTCGCCCGGCACCGTACATCCCGACAAGACACTCGCCGCGATGGAAGTCATTGCGCACAGTGTCATGCCAGAATTGCGGCGACGGTTAGCGCTTCCGATCGAAGCATCGGCAGTCTACCGATGAGGAGCCCGAGACTGGGACTGCTAACCCACGCATCGTCCGGATCTTCTGAACGAGAGATCGTCGACAACACCCTGATGCTCTGCGTCGAAGCCGAACGCCTCGGTTACCACTCCGTGTGGATCGCCCAACACCACTTCGGCGCCGAACACGGTGTCGTGCCATCACCTCTCGTCTTCCTCGCCGCCCTCGCCACCCGCACCGAACGTATCCGGCTCGGCACCGCTGTCCTCACCCTTGCCCTCGAGGACCCCATCCGCGCCGCCGAAGACGCGGCTCTGGTCGATCTGATCAGCGGCGGACGGCTCGAACTCGGCCTGGGTTCGGGCGCGCACCCGCCCACATTCGTCGCGATGAGCCGCGACTTCCACCGCCGCGCCGACGACAGCAACGTCAACGCCGGCGTGCTGGCCTCGGTACTTTCCGGTGACTCTCTCCCCGGTGGCGCCGTCCTGAGCCCCAAGTGCGGTTCACTGACCCGAAGGATCTGGCGTGCCACCACCAGTCGCAAAACGGCGGCGGCCGCCGCCCAACTCGGCCATGGCATCCTGTTGGCCCGATCCTGGCCGCTGGAATCACGCCCGGTCGGTGTGTTCCAGCAGCCGATCGCACGTGAGTACCGTCAAGTGAGTCAGGTGAACGGGCTGACACCTCGCGTGGGAGTCAGCCGCACCATCTTGCCGAACGCCGACTCCGCGGAGCTGCAACTGGCCGCGACCCATGCGCGGGAGTGGTCACGGATGGAGCAACTCCCTTCAGAGATAAACGCCGGAAGTGACGAACAAATCTTGCGACGTCACAACATTATTCACGGCTCGGCGTCGCAAATCACCGATGCTCTTGCCTCCGACCCAACGGTGCGGCTTGCTACCGATCTGCTGGTGCAATTTCAACCCACGCATCTGAACCCTGCACGCTCGGCCGCTGCGCTGGAGACCATTGCATCAGCGGCCGCGGGACTGGATCAGGGTTCCGCATGATCGACATCAAGGGCGTGACGAAGACCTTCGGATCACGGCACGGTAAGGCCGGCGAGCTCCCTACCCAGGTGCTGCACGACGTCTCGCTGTATGTTCCACGCGGTTCGGTTACCGGGGTCATAGGGCACAGCGGCGCGGGTAAGACGACGTTACTGCGATGCGTCAATCGACTCGAACAGCCAGACAGCGGCGAGATAGTCGTTGACGGCACGAAGGTGACGGCTGAGCTGACGGCGCGCGAGGTGATCGCCTTACGCCGAAAGACGGGCATGGTGTTTCAGGGGTCGAGCCTGCTGGCACACCGCACCGCCGCAGGCAACGTTGCCTACCCCCTCGAGGTTCACGGCACGGACCGGGCCGACCGCGATCGGCGCGTTGCTGAACTCCTGGAACGTGTCGGCCTGAGCCGTCACGCCAGGTCGTATCCCAGTGAACTGTCGGGCGGCCAGCGCCAACGGGTCGGCATCGCCCGCGCGTTGGCGCTAAACCCCACTGTGCTGCTCGCCGACGAAGCGACCTCGGGCCTCGACCCAGCCACCACCGATGCGATCATGTCACTGCTGCACACGCTCCACGACGACCTCGATCTCACGATCCTGTTGATCACCCATGAGATGGATGTCGTGCGCCGGCATTGCGACCGCGCTGCGCTGCTGCGCGACGGACATGTCGTCGACAAGGGGGTCGTCGCCGATCTCGCTGCCAACCCGAACTCGCCGTTGGGTGCTCAACTCCTCGGTCAACCGCCGGCACGCGCGTCTGGCGACGTAGAGGCTGCGCTGTCACTGCGCCTCAATGGCGACTCCGACAGCGAGTCCTGGCTGGCTGAGCTGGCCTTAACGGTAGGGGGCAGCCCTCGACTCCTGGCCGCATCAATCGAATCGATCAACGGTCGCACGGTGGGTCTCGCCACCATCGCCATACCGGCCGAAGCAGAACGCGATACCCGCAAATGGCTCACAGCTAGAGGCATCTTCGTGGAAGGCGATAATCCGTGACCGCTGCCGCCATCGCCTTGGGAAACACGCCGATCACGAATCTGCCTGCGGTGCTCTGGCCCGCCCTGGTCGACTCTCTTCTCATGACCGGTGTGTCCTTCGCACTTTCGGTCGTCATCGGAATCCCGATCGCACTAGTGCTGGTGACGACAGCACCCGGCGGGCTACGCCCACTACGGGTCGTCTATGCGTCACTCGGTTGGATCGTGAACGTGGCGCGCTCCATGCCGTTCATCATCCTGTTAATCGCCTTGATCCCCCTTACGCGGCTGCTCGTCGGCACGGCGATAGGCGTCGCCGGCGCCCTTGTTCCGCTCACCATCGGGGGAGCGGCCTACTTCGCCCGGCTCGCCGAAGCAGCTCTGCGCGAGGTGCCTGCCGACATCGTCGACGTGGCACTCGCGTCGGGCTCGACGCTGGTGCAGACCATGCGCAAGGTCTTACTCCCCGAAGCGCTTCCGGCGCTGTTATCGGCGGCCACGGTCCTGGCAGTGGGCACGTTGGCCTTCTCGGCGATGGCCGGCGCCGTCGGCGCAGGCGGACTGGGAGATCTCGCCATCGCCTACGGATACCTGCGTTTCGACAACACCGTCATGTCGGCCACCGTCGTTCTCCTCATCGTCCTCGTTCAGATCATCCAATTTTTCGGCGATCTCACCGTACGGATGGCCTCCGCACACCGCTGACAGTCGCCTCCATCACGCCGAAGAAGGACACCATCATGATCAGCTCGACCAAGGCCGTGGCCCTCCTGGTAGCCGCAGCGGTCGCCGTCACCGCCGGCGGGTGCACCCGCGCACCGGGACAGGGCTCCAGCTTGAAGATCGCTGCCGCCCCTGACCCCAAAGGTGACATCACGAAGAAAGTCATCGAGATCGCGAAAGCCGACGGCATCGACGCCCAACTCATCACCACCACCAACTCTGTCAACGACCACCAACTACTCGAAGACGGCGATGTCGACATCGACTTCAACTCGCACGTTCCCTGGTTCAACGACCAGGTGGCGACCAATCACTTCAATCAAACATTTGTGGAGACAGTGTTTCTCACACCGACCGGCCTCTACTCCGATAAGTTTCGCGAGCTCGATCAGCTGCCCGACGGTGCGAAAATCGCCATCAGCAAAGACGTACCCAACCAAGCACGTTCGCTCGGCTTCCTCGAACGTGCCGGCCTTATCGACCTACAGCCCGGGCACGCCCTGAGTACGGTCACCCTTGACGACGTATCGAGCAACCCGAAGAACCTCCAGTGGGTCCAAGTCGATCTTGAGGCCACGCCACGAACACTGCCCGACGTCGACGCCGCAGTCATCCTCGGCACCGTCGCAACGGCCGCAGGGCTCAAGCTCGACGACGCACTCGCCAAAGAGACAGCGGACAACCAGCTGTGGGCAATCGGCGTTGTGGCGAGAACAGCCGACATCAACAAGCCCGATTACAAGAAAGTGTTCGAAATCTACAACTCCCCCGCCATCCGCGACTACATCGAGGCTACTTATCCTGAGGGACAAGTGATTCCCGCTTTCGGCCGGCCAGTCGGAGTCGTCCCGCCGAACCCCTGAACCGACTGGCTATCCCGCGTCAGAGACTTTCAACTATTGGGCCGCACCGGCAGCGCTCGGCGCTGTGGTCACATACCGTCCGGAGGTGGCGCGGGATACCAGCGGTCTGGTTCAGGATAGACGAAATCGTCGGGAAAATGGTATGTCTCGAAGCACGTGGTGGTGGCCGCTTCGGTGTCAAAGAACGCGAACGAGTTCTGGTCGAGCCAACGACCACTCTGTGTCATCGGAAACCCACGGTCTGCGAAGAGCTTCAACCGCTGATCCCACGCCGCACCGTTGCAGTCGAAAGCGATGTGGTGGATGCCTTCACCATGTTGATCAAGGAACTCACGCATAATGGTGTTCCCCGACAGTGGCTGCATGATCTCAAACGTCAAGTCGTCATTGGTCGCGAAGCAAACCCTGAGGCTGAACGGGCTGCTTTCCCCCCGGTAAGTCTGCTGAGTCACCGTCTCCGACGTGAATGTGTACACCCGGAACGGTCCGATTCCCAGGCGCACGAGGCCTTCCATCGTCCGCTGCGCATCCTCGGTGACCAGGCACACCTCGATGATCTTGCCGAGAAAACTGTTATCCATGGCGAATTCACTGAGCACAGTCGGCAGCGGTGTGACACTTTCTGACATCACTGTCCTCCTTCCTCTGATGCGGCATCGTCGATGTACAGATCGACGAGCCTGGGCGGTCTCTCGTTGCCGCTGATGGGCACGAGGTCTTGAGGGCACGCACTGACGATGACGGCGACGTCTTGGTGCGCCTGCAGCACGATACGACTGCCCGGTACTGCCACTGACGACTTGAGCGACAATTCACCGGTCAACGAGGCTTCCACCGCCATGAACACATTCAGTGGATCCGGCACGGCTCGCCGCCGTGGGGAGCATCGCGCGGCGAGC